>JACMJO010000225.1 GCA_014380605.1 Fimbriimonadaceae bacterium
CTTCGCCGACGGCTAGGGCCACGGAATTAGGGATGTCGTGGAACTTGAGATCAAGGAAAATACGGGAAGCGCCCGCGTCTCTCAGGCGATCCAGGATGTCAAGTCCATAGGGAAGAGTGAGCCCATGCCCAACCTTAAATGCTCCGACATGTGGCGACAGTCGCTTGACAATGCGGATTGCCTCCTCCACATCGTGAGTGTCCAAGGCGCAGATAACTTTTCGGACCACTTCTTTTATTCCCCGCAATGATGATACGGTTATTGTCCATCACAAGGATTCCCAAAAGTGGAAAAAATTAATTTTCTGACAGTTCGTAGAACTATTCGACCTTATGATGCCGTCACGCGCGCCACGACAGATGCCTGACGTTGAAGCTCTCGACTCAGCGACGAAGCCTTCTTGGGTTCTAGAGTGCTGAGCAGTTCCGCAACCTTCGCGCTATCCATGCGCATCAAGACTGGAGCCAGCTCAGCGTCCTTCCAGTCTTTGGTGAGGTCTTTGAGGGCAGGGGTCTCGATCTCGTTCCAAAGTTTGGCCAGCTTCTTCTGCCCTAGTTCGGGCTTGTTGTCGACTAGGACCTCTGCATCCACTTTCGGTGGTGGAACGATCTTCTTAGGCAGCTGAGCGGCGGGAGACGCCTTCTTCTCTGCGACCTTAGGATCTTTCCCTTCTTCATACAGCTGGGTTGACTTTGCCTTGGCTTTTGCGCCCATGCCGGGAATCTTTACGACGCCGGTCATGACAAGGCCAGCTCCGATGGCCAGGAGGAGGATTGGGAGTCCAAACAGAAGAGCTTTCTTCATCCTGCCTTCTTCGCCTTATAGAGCGTCAGCACCTTGTCAACGTAGTTCTGAGTTTCGCGGTAAGGAGGAACACCGCCATGCCTGGCGACCGCTCCCGGGCCCGCGTTATAGGCGGCGATGGCTTTTGTTTGGTCGCCATCGAACTGCTTAAGCATTTGGGAGAGGTACTTGGCTCCGCCCCGAAGGTTTTGAACTGGGTCGAACGGGTTGGTTACACCTAGGCCACGAGCCGTGTCTGGCATTAGCTGGGTCAAACCGACGGCCCGCTTGTTGGAGACGGCGCCCGGGTCATAGTTGCTTTCAGCCTGGACCAATGCATCGAGCAACTCGGTTTCGATCCCATTTTCGATCGCCGCCCGCTCTATGAGGGGTTTCAAATTGGCAGGGGCGATTCCGCCACTAATGTTCGCTCCGTACGCCATCGGGTTGACTGGCTCAAAGGAACCTTCGGATGTAATTTGTCCCGATAAGGAGGACCCAGCGGAAATTTGGAATGGAATGGTGGACGTTGGAGGCTCTACTTGGGCCCTCATCTCTTCCATCCGGGCGAACATCGCCTGGGGACCAAGCGGTCTCAGGGTGCTCATGCCGCCCTCCGGGTGGTCGACCATTCGTCAAGCTCTTTTTGCTCTTCTAGATCGGCCATCTTCTGGTACTCGGCCATCGCCTTCTCGCTAAGCTTAACGAGAGCTTCAAAATCTTGCTTAGCACGGTGCCACTCCGCTAGCGCATGCTGTTCCTCATCAGCAAGAACCGTAATCACGGTCGTTTGAGCCCTCACTTCATCATCGAGACGGATCATCAAGGCGTCGATCGCCTGGTGAACCTCGATCGTCAAGCAAGGCTCCTGGAGAAGTTCTGCCCTCCGGGTTTCGATGTTGACGATCAAGACCTCGGCCTCGAGTCGCTTTGCTCGGGCGTCCAAATATGCGTCCTTTGCGAGCGACTCCATTGCCTCGCGAAAGTCCATTACCTTTTGAAGTCTAAAGCTGAACTTCTTCATCTAGCGCTTCCTCCATACGTCGCAGGGTCTCGGTCATGGGCGTGCCATCGGCCTTGTCCTGCCTCAAGAATTCATTGATCGGTCCCTGTCGCCGAATCGCCCGGTCTGCAAGCGGTTTGGTGCCTTCCTTATAGGCGCCGATGCTGACGAGGTCCTCGATATCCGAATAAGCGGCAAGGAGTTCTCGAACGTCCCTTGCTTCCAACATCTGCTTTTGGCTACAAGTGAACGGCATGGTTCGACTGAGGCTTTGAAGGATGTCGATCGGGGGGTAGTGGCCTCGGCTGGTGAGTTTTCTGCTCAGCACGATGTGGCCGTCCAAGATGGATCGAGTGGCATCGGCGATGGGCTCGTTTGTGTCGTCGCCTTCGACCAAGACCGTGTAAAGAGCGGTTATTGCTCCCTTTGCGCTGTTGCCGGCGCGCTCCATGAGCTTGGGCAAGAGGGCAAAAACGCTTGGAGTATAGCCCTTGGTGCTCGGCGGCTCGCCGACGGCAAGGCCAACTTCTCGCTGGGCCATGGCGAATCGGGTTACCGAGTCCATCATCAGCAACACGCTCAGACCGCGATCTCGATAGTATTCGGCGATGGCGGTGGCGGTCAACGCCGCCTTGATCCTTACCATCGCTGGTTGTTCGGAGGTGGCGCAGACGATTACACTCTTCTGGAGGCCGAGTTCTCCCAGGTCATTTTGAATGAACTCGTTGACTTCACGGCCGCGCTCGCCTACTAATGCGATCACGTTAACATCGGCGTCGCAATTCCTGGCGATCATGCCGAGCAGAGTGCTTTTACCAACGCCCGAACCGGCGAAGATGCCCGTCCGCTGACCCTTGCCCAGAGTCAACATTCCGTCGATCGCTCGAACACCTGTCGCCAGAGGTTGCTCGATCATTTGGCGTTCTAAGGGATTCGGCGGAGCGGCGTGGATGGGATACCTGCCGTTGCAATTCAATGGCCCCTTACCGTCCATTGGTTCGCCGAGACCATCGAGGGTTCGGCCCAAGAGTTCGGGGCCGACCGGAACACGAAGGCAATGGCCGGTAGCTTCGACGAGATTGCCTGCGCGGACGCCCGCCAATTCGCCAAGGGGCATGAGCAGTACTCGGTCTCCTCGAAATCCAACAACCTCGGCCCTTACCACTCCGTCATTCTCCGTGTGGATGAGGCACATATCCCCAACCCGGGCATTCGGTCCATTGGCCTCGATGACTAGGCCGACAACCTGGGCGACTCGCCCGGTTACCTTAATCCAATTTGTGCGGCCAACCGCGGCTTCAAGCTTCTTGAATTTGGGTTCGATGATCATGCCGCTTCGTCCAATTCGTCGTCGAGTTGTCGCAACTTGCCATCGATGGTGGCGTCGATGATGCCGCCCTCGGTTTCGATGATGCATCCGCCAGAAATCTCTGGGTCCTCCACAAACTCAAGGGTTCTAATCGATTTGGCGGCGGCGATGATGTTTGCCTTTTGGTCGCTCAGACTCTTGGCATCCCATGGATTGAGCCTGATTCGTGCGGAATCGGAATGGGTCACCTCAGAGATGGCCTGGCGCACGATCTCAAACACCGCGTCGCGAGATGATTGCAACTCGACGGCAATGACGCTTCGGGCGATCTCGGTGACAATGTCGGTCAGCTTTTGTTCAGTCAGGTGCGTCCAATCTTCCAATGCCTTTAGAACGGAGGCCACGGTCAAATCGAGGTCGCGCGAGAAGTCCAAAAGTGTGAGGTCGTTCTTGGCTGAGTATTCCGCATAGGCTTTGTCGTATGCCTTGGCATGGGCTCTTTCGAGGCCCTCATTGAGCCCAAGCTCCAGACCCCGCGAATACCCCTCATCGTAGCCCTCGTTCATCGAGACCTGTTTCAACTGCTCGATCTCATTCGCAGTCCGACCTCCCCGGCCTTCCTTTCGGACGGCAATTTGGAGGGCAGATGGGACAACGGTGGGAAGAAGTGCCGCGAAGGATTGGTGGGCCACATCACCTCGGAAGACGTTCGCGCTAGACAAGGATGTCCTCCTCGCCTGACCTTCCGATGACCACTTCTCCAGACTCCTCCAGCTTGCGGATGATGGCGACGATCTTTTGCTGGGACTCTTCGACGACCCGTAGTCGGACGGGGCCCATGAACTCCATGTCTTCCTTCAGCATGGAAACCGCGCGCTCGGACATGTTCTTATAAATCTTGTCTTGAACTTCGGGAGGCGTTCCCTTGAGCGCCGTTGCCAGCTCCTTCATATCGACCTCCTTCATGATCGACTGAATGGCGCGATCGTCGAGCTGGACGATGTCCTCGAAGACGAACATCATGTTCTTGACCGTATCAGCAAGCTCCGGATTGTTCTCGCCTAGCGAATCCATGATCATGCGCTCGGTTGAGCGGTCGACACGGTTTAGGAGATCGACAAGCGCCTTAGGGCCTCCGGCTTGGGTCATCTCTTGGCTGATTAAGCTAGAGACCTTTTTTTCAAGGACTTGCTCGACTCTTCGGATGACCTCGGGTGGAGTTTGTTCCATCATCGCGATCCGGCCGGCGACATCCGCGCGAAGGTCCCCGGGAAGCTTGGAGAGGATCAAAGCCGCATTGTTGATGGGCATGTAGGCCAGGATCAGGGCGATCGTCTGGGGATGCTCGTCTTGGATAAAGCTCAGGACTTGGGCAGGGTCCGCCTTTTTGAGGAACTCAAAGGGCACGACCTGCATCGCGGCGACGATCCGTTTGATGACCTCTTCGGC
>JACMJO010000226.1 GCA_014380605.1 Fimbriimonadaceae bacterium
CCGGAAGAGATCGCCATACTTCGTTCCACCCGCGAAAACCTCAAGTACCTGCCAGGCTTCGTCCTGCCCGAGAACGTCTCCTATGAACTGCTCCACGAACATCTCGAACCCGTTGACATGACAGTGGTGGCTGTTCCTTCTAGCGCTGTTCGACAGGTCGTTCACGAAGTCAGTGGACAACACCCACTAGTGGTGGTTGCCGCAAAAGGCTTGGAGCCGGGAAGCGCGAAGATGGTGAGCGACGTAGTCGCAGAAGCCTTGCCAAACGCCCATATTGGCGCGATTAGCGGGCCGAACTTGGCCGTCGAGATCGTCAGAGGCATCCCCACCGCGGCGATTGCGGCGTGCAGAGACGACAACGTCGCCGAACAAATCCGAGCCGCCTTCAACTGCCGCACTTTCCGCGTTTACAAAAGCGATGACGTGACCGGCGTAGAGCTAGCGGGAGCCCTCAAGAACGTGATCGCGGTGGGGGCCGGAATGTCCGACGGCCTTGGCTTTGGCGACAACACCAAAGGCGCCTTCCTTGCCAGGGGTCTAAAGGAGATGATTGGCCTTGGACTCAAGATGGGGGCTAGACTCGAAACTTTCTTGGGTATTGCTGGAGTTGGCGACCTGTTCGCCACGGCATCGAGCAACTTAAGTCGAAACTATCGCGCAGGTAGATTGCTCGGGCAGGGAAAAAGCCTCTCTGAGGCTCTAATAGAAGTGGGCCAAGTGGTGGAGGGCGTCTCGACCAGCGAGTCCGTTCAAAGCCTAGCCCGTCGGTACGAAACAGAAATGCCCGTGTTCGCCGCCATTGAAAGCGTGATCCACGGGCAAGTCAATCCTCTTAAAGCGGTCGGAATGCTCATGGAGAGAGACACTCCGACCGAAGGACTACCAATTACCTAGCTTTAGTTTCCAGTTGTTCCAGAAGCCGGTGGCGGTGTGCTGGAGCCGGGATCGGTCGTGCCTCCGCTCGGTCCTGGGGCGCCAGGGGCTCCAGGGGCGCCGGGTGAACCCGCGGCTCCTGGAGCGCCGGGTGCGCCAGCTGGGCCAGGAACTGGCACAGTGTTGGTCGTGCTTGGCATCACGATCGTATCGGATCCACCGGACGGCACAATCACCGTGTCAGGAGTATTGCGGGCAGGTGCCCACCAGGCGAAGTAACCGATCACGACGGCTACGATTGCGACGAGCAAAACGATCAACAATGTGGAGACCGCATTGTTGCTTGCGACAACTTCATCTGTTTTTTGGTACATAACGTTCCTCTGGTTAGCCCTAGACGACGGGTTGTGGCAAAAACGACGAACAGGTCCCAGAACAGGTCCCAAATTGGGTTTAAGGACTCTCTTGTCGACCCCTAACCCGGATGCGAAAAACAGATGGCCTCTCCGCAAATTCGGCCTGGAATCTCTGGGAAAAATAGAATTCGCTGGCATAGCCCAACGAGTGCGCAATCTCGCGAATCGTCAAATCCGTCAGTTCCAAGAGTTGCTTCGATCTTTCGAGGCGAAGTTGCTCCAAATATTTCCGAGGAGAAACTCCTGTTTCTTGGCTAAACAGATGGGCAAAACGAGACTCTGACAGCCCCGCCGCCCTCGCCAAGTCGCCAATCGACATCAGTTGAGTAAGGTCCCGGCGCATATGCCCGATCGCCGTCCTGATCCGGGAATCCAGCTTGGGAGTCTGCGATAATGCCGACCTTGAGGCAATAAGAATCAAAGCCCGCTCTAGGTGGTTGAGCGCCATGGCATCCGAATGCCGACCGGGGGCCTTCTTAGCCTCCATGGAGTCCTGCAGAGCCTTTACAACATCCCCAAGCTCTGCTTCCGACAGCCGTTCCCGCATCATTCCAGGCCCCTCGATTGTCCACTGAAGGAGATTCAGCCAATGCTGCCGGATATGGAAGTGGACCCATAAGAAATCCCATTCGGTCTGTCCCGGTGCAATCCCATATTCGTGTAATCGCTTGGGGCGCATCAAGACGACATCCCCTCGCTTGGTATCAAAGTTCCCTTCTCGATGGACAAACCGCCCCACCCCGCCCAAGGTGAGGATAACCAGCCAGCTCGTTGCCCCCTTATGTCGCGACGTCCAGTAGCCCGGTCTCTCGATCCAGTGGTCGGCAAAAACACTGGCAACAATCGGATCGTTGTCTTGATCAGCGGTTCGCATAGCAGAAACTTATATGTTTGAAGCCTTGGATGGAATCTCTTTCGATCTAAAGATGATTATGATTGAGAGCAGAATATGATTGATATCACAGTCGATCAAGTCGAGCGCTTTCACACCGAAGGCTATCTCCTCGTCGAAAGACTCTTCGCCACAGAGGAGACAAAGATGCTTCGGGACTACTTCACCGACATGGTGGAGCGCGGCGGCGACGGATGGGCTGAGGGCGGCGTCCACCCCGAAAGCGACGATCCCCTCAAGCGATATCCACGCCTTCTGCAACCCCATCGAGCTGACCAGGTGGCGATGGACTACATGATCGACGACCGGATTCGGCAGTGGCTCACGGCCTTCTATGAGCGTGAACCCCTTGCTGTACAAACGATGATCTACTTCAAGCCCCCTGGAGCGCGAGGCCAAGCCTTCCATCAGGACCAACGCTACCTGCGAGCCGAGCCTGGCACCTGCATGGCGGCGTGGCTGGCCCTTGAAGACGTCGACCTGGATAACGGGTGCATGTCGGTCATTCCCGGCACCCAAGGAATCCCCATGCTCTGCCCCGGCCAATCCGATACCGATCAAAGCTTCACCTCCGATCAAGTTCCCATTCCGAGAGAGCTAAACCCAGTGCCCGTCGAAATGAAAGAAGGCGACATGCTCTTTTTCAATGGCTCCTTAGTCCATGGCTCCGGCCCGAACCAATCGAAGGATCGATTCCGCCGGATCATCGTGGGCCACTACATTGAGGGTGTGGCTGAGAAGGTCGCCCATTACTACTTCCCCGTCTA
>JACMJO010000227.1 GCA_014380605.1 Fimbriimonadaceae bacterium
AGATCGAACGCGCTCATGATCCATTCGCGTGTGGGCATCGTCAGCAGTAAGGCAATCGCGGCGCCGGAGAGCCAGTTCAAAACGATGAGAAGCCGCAAAACGGCGTGAGCAAGCGGTAAGGCGGCGGTTGGAACGGGTCTTGACATGATCATCACGATTTATCGACTAACGATATACTATATATCGATAATCATAGATATTCGCATTGAAATTCGATATACGTCCATCTGGTGGGACTAATGGCGAACGTGACGAACCCCCATCCCGGCATGTCCTCCCGAGCATCGAGCCTCGGACTCGCTACTGAAAAGAAGAGGGCTGCCTTAAACCCCTACTATTTCTTTAAGTGACTGCCCAGCAGGTAATCCCTTTGCAACCAACCAGCCGCCGATCAACAGATAACTGAGCCCTATACCGTATGCCAGGGGCAAGATCGTTGGATATCCAAGAAACATAGCTAGGGGTAGTCCCACCAGATGCAGAGCGACCGCCAGGAGCCCGAACAGTGCTAGCAAGCGTGGAACTAGTCTAAATAGAAAAAGGGCGCCATAAAAGAGGCCAAACCACACATCGATCACCAGCAATTCTCCATAATGCGCCAGATTCCGAGTTGAGCGAAGCGAATCTGCCAGCAGGTTGTATAAATCGCTCTTCGCTCCATCGTGTTCGGCAAATCGCTGGCTCAGGGAGAGCATTGATAAGATGTGCACGCTATCGACTAATCGCATCAACACCCACCCGGTGGCGATAGCCACCAGCGCAATGGCAAATGGCGAGCTGTAATTGGTGAAAGTAGCGTAAGACGAGACTCCTATCGCCAGGGCAATTCCCGCATTCGCCAGAAGCAAAAGGACAGCTACTCTAATCTGTGATTCCAGGCCCGTAGCCTGTGTTAGGAAATCTGGCCCGACGCCGGGCTTCAACATTATGAAGCCCGCAGTGAGCCCGACCATTTGGATGAGCAGCAATCCTCCGATCACACGACCGATACGCCTCCTTTTCTCCATCAGGAACTCATCCACTTGTTTGGCCACTGCCCAAGCGCCTGGGTTAGGGAGGCAACGCACGTCGATGTTCTGCCGTTCTCGTTCGCTGTTTTCATGGTTGAATCGAGGAGATAGTGCCAGAAACCCGGCTCCAGTATTCGCAAAGTTCTAGTTCCTGCATTTTCCGTGGGTCTTATCCGCCCAAAAACGGGAGCAGATTTGTAACAAGCCTCCTTGCCCTTCAAAGCTTTAGGCTGAAATAGGCCTTAGCCTCGTGGAGGCGCCGAATCATGGAGTCGACGGATTGTGGATTGCGCTTTTTCTGCTCCTCGATCTTGCCAAAGGCTTCCTCCACGACTGCCTTGGCCTTTTCAACCTCTCCTTTGCGATAGTGGGCCCAGGCCAGGCGGACGAGAAACATCGGATCGCGCGCCAATCCGGCGAGCTTTTCTGCAGCTTTGAACGCGATCTCGGGGTCTTTCTCAGCAAGCTTGCTGTCGGGGAGCGTCAGGGCATCGACCAACGCCATCAGCGCGTTGGGATCTGGCGGCCCCTCGATTACTATTCGAGTTGCTGCACGCCAATCGCTTTTCAGAACCTGAAGCGCGTCGATTTTCGCAACAAGGAACATCGGGCGGAAGTAGCTCCAGACCACGGGGTTGGAGGGCTCGGTTCCCGACTGCTTCAGCGCCTTTTCGTAGTCACCCTTATCGAAGGCATCGAAGAGGCTTTGTAATTCGTTAAGAGCTCCTTGGGCGCTAGGGCTGTTGTACTTGCTCCGATTGTCGGCGATCCATTTAAGTGCATCCGCGTAGCTACGCTGCCTTGGGACGGAGCCAATCCGGCCATACGCTTCGTTGACGAGCCTGTCCGAAGTGGCGTCGTCGTTCGCCTGCTTCTCGAACGCCGTTCTGAAGGCTCTGGCATCCCATGTCCCCTCAACAACTTGGTCAAGGACACGTTCCATCTTGGTTGGATGCCCAATCCAGGCGATCTTGGCTTGCTTGTCCACGATGAAGGCCACGGGAATACCTTTCTGGCCCGCCGCCTCAAGCCAGTTCTTATACATAAAGCCCTTGCCCGCCTTATCCAGCTTGTCGACGGCCACGGGATAGGCCAGCTTGTCACCCATACTTTTGACGAAGGGTCGGACCGCACTGAGGTCGTTCTCCATTACGGAGACCCCCACAAAGTCAACGCGATCCTTGTACCGGCTCCAAAGCTCAGAGAGATGGGGCATGCCTTCAATGCAGGGCTTGCACCACGTCGCCCAGAACTCCACAACCGTCGCCTTCGATTTACTGAAGGACCGAACGGGACTTCCCTTGATCTCATCGAACTGAAGCGCAGGCGCTCGGTCGCCGATTCCCAGTGGTGAGGGTGCGCCGATGGCGAGGATGGCGATTGCTGCAATTGTCATGGACTCAAGATACAAGAGCTTTGGGCGAATGAATTGCCAGTCCAAAAAATCCGACTTTCGAACGCACCGACTCTTTAGGGCCAACCGGTGTGATAGCAAATAATCTGTGTTAGGATTTGAAAGTGGAGCCTCGCCTTAGCATCGATCGACAGCTTCTTGCCGACAACATCCGCACTTGGAGGACGATACAGGGTCGCTCTCAAGCGGAGCTAGCCGCTAGGGCAGGAGTCGGAATTACTACGGTCTACAAAGCTGAGCAAGGCAAGGCGGTCCGTATCAAATATTTACAGCGGATCGTCGAACTTGGACTGGACGCCTTGTTTGAGGAGTGCTGTCAAACTCGTCGCATTGCGAACACAAAGCCCCCTCAGGCTCTTTACGTGAAGCATCTGAAAGAGCGCACGACGTGGTTCATCTACGGCGATCACCGACGCCTAGTCCCCGCCGAGAACTTGCTGCTCATTCAGGACATCCAAGAGAGAATCCGCCTGGGGCGCCTGGGGCTGGCGCACCTCTTTGGCTGTGGTTTGGATTACCTCATGCCCGATGGACCTGGCATGCTGCTCTACGAAGTGCACGGCCCCACGGATCCGATCACCCAGAACTACCGAGATGCCATTTACTATGTGCTGCGAGGCTCGGTGTTGATCCATCTGGGTGGGGAAACGGTACTCCTAGACGAAGGTGAATCAATCGGATACGACGGCACCCTCACTGTCTCCATGGACCTACCTGAGCCCCTGCGGGTAGGGCAACTGCCGCCTCTGATTCAATACATCGGTGCGAACCGGGTGGGGAAACTGCCCCATCCAAGGAAGAAGTGAAGCGCATGCCGGGGCTCTGGGGACGCAAACTAGGTCTATTGAACGTCAGAGGGTGGGAGCGGAATGATGGCCTTAGGGCTAGTGACCCACAACGACCTAGATCGTCCCGGGTCTTTTTTAGGAATCAGTCAGACCTGCCTTAAGCTAGGCGGGTGGAACCTAATCCAATCCCCAGAGGCGGAATTGCTGCAGCGAGATCCGTGGGCGTCCTGTTGATCCTGCAGATGGCCGGCCTGATCGTGCCCTACGTGATGCTCCACCCTATCAGCCGAAGTAATTGGTTAAAGGATGCCGCTGCTGCTGGGGGATCGATCCGCATCGCCTTGGTCGGACTGCTTTTAACCTGTGGGGTAGCCATTGCAATCTCCCTGCTTGTTCGTCGATTCATCGGCCGGCGAACATCTATCTGGGCTGACATCCTGATCGGAGCAAGCGCACTCATGCTGGTCCTCCAATCGATCGATGTGCTCTATCTCCTGCGCATGCTTGCGATGAGCGAGGAGCACGCGCGAGGATTGTCGACAACTTTTGCCTCGGAATTGGCGGCCTCACGCCGAACCGCCCACTATGCCGGGTTAGCTTCTATCGACGCCTGGATGTTTTTCTTTTACGGCTTGCTGTTCTACACGCGCCTGGTGCCTCGGAGCATCGCCGGATTCGGTTTTATAACCGTGGCGTTACATTTCTTCGGCCTGCTGCTCCCGATGATCCTGGGAGGACAAGGAGTTACAGCTCTTGGAGCAATGATGGCTCTGGGCCATCTTATCTAGGCTGGTTGCCTCTTGTTCCGCGGCTTCTGGGCTCTTTGACCATCACACTTACTGGGGGCCGACTCAAGTATCGCGAAGGTTCGTTGGGTGGTTTGCTCCCTAGAGATGGAGACGACGTCTATGAAGGAGGACTCATATTGCGGCCGCATGTAATGATTGCGGCTCGATTTTAAAAAGGACGAACCATTGCCATTATCGACAATTTTCATAGCTCTCACTCTTCTGAGCGTCGGACACCAGAAGGAAAAGGGATTTACGACGGAGCAATATCTAAAGGACTTCGACGTTCTTTGGGAAACGATTCGAGACGAGTACGCCTACTTCGATCTACATCGGGCCGATTGGACCAAGGCGCGGACGGTTTTCCGCCCGAAGGTTCAAGAAGTCAGCCATCTTGGTGAATTTGTAATGCTGTTAGAGAGGCTCTTGGACCAGTTAGCAGACCCGCACACTCACCTAAACTCGAACACTGCATCGTCCCAAAGACTCGTGCCCAGTGGCGCTCTCGTCTGGGCCGTGCCGGATAAAGAAGCCGCGGTGGTGAAATCGATCCGAAGTTTCGAGGTTGCGAAGGGACTTCGAACGGGCGATAGAATCCTTCTCATCAATGGACAGACGGCCTCTGTAGCGGTGAAACAGCGCATTGGACCTGCAAGCAACGGTTCAGACCCGGCAGTTCGACAATACGCCCTAATGTGCCTCCTTGCCGGAAAGCGGGACAAAGCCGTGGAAATACGAGTTGCTCGGCGAGGTGCTACTCCAAGGGATCTAATCCTAATTCCCCCCGACAGCAACAAAGCAGCGAAGAGCCCAACACAGCCACTACTTGTAAAAGTATTGCCAGGCAATGTTGGGTACATCCGATTTAACAACTCTCTCGGAGTTCAGGAAACGGTCCTGGCGTTCGATCGGGCCATCGCAAGGCTTTCCGCAACGAAAGGGCTGGTTATTGACCTTAGGGATACACCTGGTGGAGGCAACACTACGATTGGGCGGGCGATTTTGGGGCACTTTGTTCGAAAGGAGCGGCCATATCAAAAACACTCCGACCCTGGTGAATTTCGAGCGACGGGCATCCCTCGCTCGTGGATAGAATTGGTTAGCCCAAGAGTGCCTGGATACACTAAACCCGTTGTCGCGCTCGTTGGAAGGTGGACAGCAAGTATGGG
>JACMJO010000228.1 GCA_014380605.1 Fimbriimonadaceae bacterium
AGCCTCGACCGCCGCTTGCGCGAGCAAAGTCGCGTCATGGCCGCCGAATTGGCCGTTGCGCCAGAAGGCATCGGCGAATCGCCGACCCAGCCAGCATGTGACGCCTTCATTAGCCACGCTTCAGAGGACAAGGACGACTTTGTGCGTGACCTTGCAAAACGGCTGACAGATGCCGGCGTGACGGTTTGGTATGATGAGCAGTCACTGGGGGTGGGGGACAGCCTTCGGCGGAAGATCGACGAAGGGCTTGCCCGTTCTCGCTTCGGTATCGTCATCCTTTCTACGCATTTCTTCAAAAAGGAGTGGCCACAGCGGGAACTCGACGGGCTGGTAGCTCTCGAGACGGCCGGACGTTCCCGAATCCTGCCGATCTGGCACAAGGTGTCAAAGGATGAGGTGGCGGCTTTCAGCCCTACCCTCGCGGACAAGGTCGCGCTCAACACAGCCGTACTCACGATCGATGAGATAGTAGAGAAGCTGGTTGATTATCGCGACGCCAAGCGGCGTTAGCTCCAACGAGTCGACCGTCAAGGCTGCCCTTGTGAAAGGTTGCGCCTCTCTTTACTCTCCCGCCTTAAAGGGCGGGACACCATGACTAACAAACTGTTCTGGACGTCCTGGGTGAGCGCATCGCGACGGAGAGCGTCGACCTCGCCTATCTCGACCCACCCTTCCACCCTGGTGACTCGATGAAAGGTCAGGTAACAGTCAGCATATGCCGTTAATTTCATTGTGGAAGTCCAACCCGGACGCAGTGAGCGAGCTTTCGATTGAGCAGATAGTAGCGACTGCGGGTGACGGCGGGCTGCGCGACGCATCAACATGCTCCGAGGAACTCCGGACTTATCTATCCGATGTCACGAGTCAAAAGCTCTCCGGCTATCTGGACCACTGCCTGACCACCCCTTTCAAACCGAACGGCATGGTCCTTCAGGACTTGGTGAATGAGGTTGGAAGAAGACTAGACTATGAAGTGACAAACGGAAGGTATCAAGGCACATCCTCACATATTGGCTACGATGGGCTGTGGCGCTCGCCCGAGGGCCATGACCTTGTGGTCGAAGTAAAAACCACCGACGCCTATCGTATTAGTCTCGATACCATCGCGTCGTATCGGCAGAGATTGATCGACTCTGAGCAGATAAGGCGATTGTCTTCTATTCTGATCGTCGTGGGTCGCCAGGATACGGGTGAACTGGAGGCGCAGATAAGAGGCTCGCGTCATGCTTGGGACGTGAGGCTGATCAGCGCGGAAGCCCTTTTGAAGCTCCTTCAGGTGAAAGAGAACTCCGGAGAACCTGAGACAGGGACGAAGATACGAGGCCTGTTCGCTCCTGTCGAATATACCCGCTTGGACCGGATGGTAGATATCGTGTTTACGGCTGCGACCGATGTCGAAGTCGTACCCGAGGTCGAGGAGATACCAAACGGACAAGGTTCTGAATCGCAAATCCAGCCAACTGTTGGTGCTCTGACGAAGGCTCCCTATCAGTTCACTGACAGTGCGCTCCTGCAAATCAAGCGGCTTCAAATCATAGAAACGCTGGGCAGCCGAGAGGACGTCCACCTCCTGCAGAAAAGTCGGGCCCAATATTGGAATGCGGGACGCGACGTTCGCGCTGTTTGTTCGCTATCCAAGCGGTACGAAGGTAAGAATCAGAACCCTTATTGGTATGCCTACCATCCGCCTTGGGACGAGTTTCTCGGGGGTGGGGAGCGGGCTTTCTTCGTTCTTGGCTGCATGGACCGAAGTGAAGCGTTCGCCATTCCACTCGATGCACTTCGGCCACTCTTGCCGTCGCTCCACCAGTCGGCGCGAGAGGGCGGAAATTACTGGCACATTCACCTTACCGAACGGTCGGAAGGGCTGGCAATTATCATACCGGGAGCGAGCGCGTTTCCGTTAGATCGCTTTAGTTTGCCTTTGGTGGACGAGTAGGGCCTGCACCCTGTAGGGTGTAGACGCATAGCCATCATTCCCCTCCCATTTCGCTATGGCCAAACGGGAGCGAAGGGCGGGGGCCTCCAAGGGATCGTCGCCGAGAATGTGCGCCGGCTGCGCATTGCGA
>JACMJO010000229.1 GCA_014380605.1 Fimbriimonadaceae bacterium
GTTGCCCGGACCCCACCATTCGTTCTTTTATGACCCTATCGACAAGAGAGTTGTCGCGAGCATTCCGCCCGTCACGCATTGGGCAAAACATCCGCAAGGAATGCCAAGGCAGCCAGTCGTCTCCCATTTGGCTTCACTGCTCGAAACAACCGCTTTCTGATAACGAACAACCCGGCTCGCCAATTCAGCCATAAACCGTGTGTGGCCATATGGTTATGCTCAACTTCTTAGTGCCCCTACGGCAAAAACCGACATTTTCTCCGAATATTTCTCCGTACCGCGCGCATCGGCATCGACCTGGATGCGACTAATAGACGCCACCACTGATTTTCACCTTGAAGAAGAGGCCCCTACCGAAAGAAGAGGTTTGCAGCTCCTGAGAGAATTACTCAGACCGAGATAGGACTGATCGGAAACAACGGAAACGGCAGACTCAATGACGAGCATTCGACTAGGAGGTGGAGCATGCTGGGTGGTTCCGAAAATAATGATGGCTTGGCCGACAAGAGCGGTGAGTCAATTGAAAGCCGCCCAAATACAGGGAAACCCGCCGAAGCGGAAAACCTGGAATGGCTTATGGACGTCTATGAACGACACAGTATGCCTGAGCTAATCGAGGGGGTTGCGTTTGCAAACGGCGTGCAGGTCGTCGATGTCGAGGACGCATTGAACAATTGTATTTTACGACTTTTGAAAAATGTTCCAGACAAAACGACGGTAACTTTTCCCGATGCTTGGTTTGGCACAATTCTCAGATTTGGGATTGTGGATATCGTGAGGAAAGCAGCACGCATACGGGCACTCCTTCGAGAATACTTCGAGCAGCGTGAGTTTGTCGAGACCGATAGGTCTTTGGAGCAAGTCGACCTTATCGACTTGATGGCGATTATCGAACAAAAGTGTCTGCGGGATGATCGCGATAGGGAACTATTTCAGCTCAATATCTGTGAAGGGCTATCTCAGGCCGAAACTGCTCGCGAGACGGGACTTGCTTTTTACGAAGTCGTCTATTGGCGTCGCGAGCTGTTGGATCGTGCCTTCGACCAACTTGGGGCTGGCATCAACGGTTCAAACGGCAAGTCAAATGGCAAGCCAAACGGGAGCAGCAATAGTTCTCCGTTAACGTCATCTTCTCAACCCCCAACTTCACTCAACGTTCATAAGGAAGGATAGCTATGAACCCAACGCAGAAGACCGAGTCGCTTCCAGAGGAAACCCCTGAGGATGGTACACTTCACCGCAATGGAGCACATCGACTGTATCGGCGGCTTGTTGAACTCGGCTACAACCTGAGCGACAAATCGACCAGAGATAAGATCGAGCGCGCCATAGCGGCGTTCAGCAACCCGGGGCCAGAGACCGAAGAACAAATCCTGGAATCTTTACGGAAAGAGGCCGCTCCCCAGTCAGGACACAAGAGCCCACCGTCATCGGTCGTTTGGACGGCCCCGCGCGCGATTCCTCGGTTTCATCGCGAGATGTGCGGAAAGGTCGCCGTTGAATCAACCACCTTTCCATTCGTCGTCATCGGCCATATCGACCACGGCAAGACCACGATGGTGAATCGCGTCAAGACAGCCACGGAAGACAAACCTTCAGGCCTGGGATTTGTGCCGGCAGAATACGCCGTCACTGTCATGTATGACAGCATGATCTTGCTTGCCGGCAGCTCTAGCACCATGCAGGTAATGGCGTGGCTCGAAAGGGAGGGAGCCCGTCGCGGTTTTGTTCGCGGCCGATTCTACAGCCTTAAGGATGAAGGTCACTTGGAAAGCATCGACTGCTGGGGACACAACTTGGACGTGACCGAACTTGTTCGTCGCGTCTAGATTCTATCCGACCGACTGTTTGCCGCGGAGAATGATTTCGCGTGTTTTGAATCGGAACGACCGATTCTCTTCCGCGTTGGTGACTGGTCATCCGACGCCGTGAACGCTGCGACGTCATTGCACGAAGGAGGCGTTGAGGTGCGGTCGCTGGAATCGGACCCATGTGCACAGGTGCTGGACCGAATGCCTGGAGCGATCTGGTGTGACTTTCCGTTGCATTTTGACGGCCGGCTCATTGGAAAGTTGTCTTGCGACCTTGCCGTCGGCGATACATGCGATATTGATCTCGACTTGGTGCTCGAGTTTTGGCGACTCGTTCAGTTGACAGCCCCTTACCTCGAAAAGTTTGTTCAACGAGGCCGTTTCATCACCCTTCAAGAGCGGCTGGTCAGTTTGTCCAAGGGGAATCAGCTCTCGCGATTTGTTGAGACAGAATTGCCGATGGCTCTTTTCTTGACTGGCGCGCGGATGAAACTGCACGCGCTGGCGGTTGGTCGGGAATGGTCAAAATATTCGGGGCTAAGCCCGACAGCTTTGGTTGCGGAGGCTGGCCAGGGGAAAGGCAGTTGCTCACGCCTGATTTGGCACGTAATGAACACTGGCCAGACTCTTTACTTCTCGAATTTGGCAGATGCTCGCTCAGTAGCCAAGCAGGGAGCTACCCAGATGCTTTGCCATGATCAACTGCGGTCGTTGCCTTCCCTTGGCGATGCTCGTGGTGCGATGTGGGTGCCCGTAAAAGCTCCTGTGATGAATGGCCCGACGCTGGGTGTCTTGGAAGTAATCTCTACCAAGCCGCTTTCCGAGATTGCCGCTCAATCTATCGAGGCGTTTGCGAAAGACTTGCTCAGCCCAACAGTCTGGCACCTCTATGCGTCAGAGCGAGAACGGAATGCAGCCCTAGAAACGTTCACCCAATGGTGTTTGCGAGTCGACGCAAGGTTTCGTGAACTCCAGCGTGAAGTTCGTTCCTGCAGTGCAAAGGCGAAGCTCGATCTGGTGGGAACGGCGGCCGTGGGATTGCTTCGCGAGTCCTCAGATACCTTGTCGTCGCAATTCGGCCTTTGCTGGATGGTCACGAAAGCTGATGAGACCTTGAATAAGGTCTACGTCGTCAGTGGAAATGGGCTGTTTGGCATGCCCCTTCCTCCGGAGAGATCTTTCGCTGGCTCAGTGACGCAGCGAGCTCTTAAACTCCGAGAGAACGGACAACCTGGGGCTGCTTGCTCGGTCTTCCCGGATGATAGTTGCGAGAGTGTTTACTATCCGTTTGAAGCATTCGGGACGAAAGGGGCGATCATCGGAAAACATCCCCTTACCGCGGACACTCCTCAGCTGGATGTAAGCCTTGAGCAATATGGGCCGTATGTCCATTTTTTAGCCGAACAGGTAAATCGCCTCGATTCCTTGTTGGCGCAGGGCGTTTAATGTACCGAACCGCCAAACCACTCCGTCCGGCCGGGTCCGGCCGGCTTCACTACAGCAGCCTCCCCCAGTTACATTTACTCGAATCGCATTAGCCAGTGATTGGGAAGCTCCGTCCCCCTGACGACGAGACCAACCGCTTTTAGCGCAGGAACAAGTGTTTCCCAATCAGTAATTTGCGAGAACTTTTCCACCAAAGACTTAACGCGAACATAATCACCAACTGCAAGTAGACCCTCTAGCAGGCTGGCTTGAACGTCGATCAACACTTTACGGGCCGTTCCCAAATGGATGTGGAGCTCATTACCCTTCCGCCTGTATCCAACAGCGCCTTCGGGCCGTACCCATAGAGTTGATATATCAATTTTCTCGTTAATCACTGTATCTGCAATCGGCCTTAAAATGGGACCCGCGAATAGTGCCCCGTAAGACCGCCACAGATCTACAGACGCAGCGTCCAAGTCGGTACGCGAAAGGAGAGGCGTAAGAAAGTCAATGGCCTCTGCAATAGTTGTTGCGGCGCTTGCAGTAGTTATAAGCGATCTGAATCTAATACTGCGCCGTAAGTCAGGATGCCCGTCTGATAGCCCCTCCAAAAGCTGCCGCAATACCCAGTCTAGCGAGGCCGGTTCGGGACGAAGAGTGAGGTGCAATGAAGCACTGCTGGCCGCGGTGCCAGCATGAATCCAGCCTCGCGGAATCCAAAGTACCTGACCAGGCTCAAGAACTATTTCTAAATCCGGAGGCTGCTTCGTGATCCGCTTAGCGATTTCGTCTGAGACATCTGCCCAACTCCACGGATGACGCGGAAGAGGATCCCTGAATGATGGATAATAGAGTCTCCAAGCCTTGGTACCCTCTATCTGGCAAATGAAACTATCATTTGTGTCGTAATGCTCAGCAAAGGCCTGCGCTCCAGGGGGCGTGAAAAAAGCCTCAGCTTTGACGGGAGCCCCCAATTCAAA
>JACMJO010000230.1 GCA_014380605.1 Fimbriimonadaceae bacterium
AGCTGGAAGTATACTAGGGTTTCAAGTTTTTAGCTTATCTTGGTATAATCCTGCCCTTATAATGATTTTACCACCTGGAGCATTTATTCTCATAGGCTATATGGTGGGTGGCTTCAAGCTTTTTGAAGAGTATCAGCAAAAGAGAAAAGCAAAAAGGAGTGAGGCATAATGGCAGAGTATTTAACGATATTCATTAGTGCGGTAATTGTAAATAATTTCGTTTTGACCAGATTTCTAGGTTCGTTTGAGGCGGGTTTTTCTGTATCGTTTTTTACTGTGTTTTGACACTTGTGGTTCTTGGAAATGAAAATAGACCAGTTGTGAAGCAGAGGAGATGGGGAGCATGGGAGCGGAGGAGTGGTAGAGACTTGGGCGTGTGGCGTCGGGCGTGGGGAAAGAAGGCTCGCAAAAACGCAAAAACGCGGACTGTATGGTTGGGAAGGGTTCGGGCAGAGACGCCAAGGGTGCCGCAAAGAATCGCCAAGAGTTTGCTTCATACCTTTAAGGTCTTGAAACACGGTTTTGTCAACCATGAATCATATAAATCGGGACTTGTGAGGCGTGAATGGTCGGAGACATGGCCGAGGCGGCCATGGAAACCATGGGCGGGACGCCCATGCCACAGCTTTGGAATTACTTAGAGCTCAGTGCGCGAAGCCGTGATTGCTCCTCGGGTTCTCGCCGCTCGATTGCGCGGGTAAAGGCGGGGGCGCTTATGAGTTCGATGTTGGCTTCCAGGTACGCCGTGATTTCATCCCGATGCACGTGGCCCATTTCGCGAAGCACCCAGCCGACCGCCGTCTGCACGTAGTGCCGGTCATCTTTGAGACAGTTCGAAATCAGGGGCAGGACTTTCTCGGGGGGAAGGAACACGGCGTTCTTGCCCGTGTAATGCACAAGGCTCACCAGCGAGATTCGTCTCAGCCATTCGCTCTGCGCTTCGTTCCATGCCTGAAGCTGGGGGTAGACCTCGTCGAAGTGGCCCTCAAGAATCCGGGAGTAAAGCGCGCTCAACATGTCGCTGTGGCACCAGTTATCAACCCGATCGCTCCATTGGCGGACCACGGGCCAGAGATCGGGTCGTGCCTGCTTCCGAACGATCGGAATGTAGAATTCGAGGGCGGCAAAGAGAACATCTCCACAGGGCGACGACTTCCACAAGCTGTCCCAGATAGCGAGCACTTGCTCATTAGGGAGGCTATAAAATGAAAAGCCTTGCTTAACCCGCTTTCGAAGGTTCGGAAAGCGGGTTCCCAGATACTCGAGCTGTGAGCCCCGATCTTTTTGGATGGCCTTTCCGAGATTGGGGTTTCCGATGGCGGACAGGGCGTCTATTACCTCTCGGTGATATGCGTCGAGGCTGGTCTGGTTCAAGGCGTTTGCCACTACGGATTTCCCCTGGCGAATCTTACCAAGCTAACCTTCAATGCCCTAACATTGATGCAGATGTATCATGGATATGTGGATCGCAATTCTTGTGAGGGCAAATCATACTAGAAAACCGAGTCGGGATTGAAACAAATACAATGTCTCAACCCTTCCGAACTGTCCGACGGTTTGCTTATTGTTTAGTGGTTGTCGAAATTCTGGTTGGTTGCACTGCGAAGAATGCGGCTCGCCTAGATTCCTGGGCAGGCATGCAAGCAATTATCGTCTCGGAACAAGAAGGTGTACCCTCTCGAAAGATTGATGCGACGCGTAAACATCCTGACAGATTCGCCCTGGACGATGCATCAGGGGTTATCGTTCAGTTTCGGCGGAACGGGCTACCGGTCACACGGTTGCCGGGCGCGGTCTCGGCAAAGCTCTTGTTTCCAACAGGAGCCCCGTGGCCCATAAAACGCTACTATGTCACGGAGTCAGACGCTGTTTTCCGAATTCCCAAGGGCTACGATAAGGTCCCTGATCACCTGAACCTGATTGTCTCGCCAGCGGAGACGCCTGATCGAGTTTTGGCAACTTTGCGGATCACCAAGTTCGCGCCAGCCCAGATCGTCATTGGGCCCGCTGAACTTAGGATGAAGGAGCCTCGCTGGAAGATTGTTCCGAAGGAAAATCTTCGAGCAGATATCCTGGTGATCGGCCAGGAGCCAGGAAAGCAGTCGGTGGTGGATGTCTTACGTACCACCCACGTCGATTACACGAAGCTGAATAGAAGCATGAGCATAAGATTCGACGGACTAAGGACATCCGGCAAACTTCTGGAGAACAATAGTGTCTTTGAAGCTGGGATGCGGGAGATCGAGTTAGAAGAAACGGAGGCTAAACGCTTTGAAGTGGCCGACTTGGCTGAGGTCAAAGGTTTGTATCTGGAGGAGGTTCAGGGCAAGACTGTTCTGGCAGTACCACGCGCTGTGACCGTCAAGACCAAAATGGGAAACACCCTAGAGATTCCTGCCCAACGGGCAGCTCCTTTCCGGCAGGGGCAGGTGAAGAGTCGTAACGCACAGTTGCAAGCCAACTACCGCTTCGTGGATAAACGCCTGCCCGGGTTTATCAACTACGCCCAACTTAGAACGATCAGTCCTTCGCCAGGCGATTTCGGAGTTGGATCAATAAAACTGAACCTCGACAACTATGCGGCGGCCGTAAGCGGCAATGCCTTCTCGAGCAGGAGGTACACCTGGCAAAACGTGACTCTTTCGTTCCAGGCCGCCAGCAAGGTCAAAGTTGGAGCTTTACCTCCACTCAAGTTCGCCTTCGATGTGCAAATTTGGAAGAAGGTAGCGACTTACAAAGGCATCGTTTCGGTGCCTGTTTGGCCGTTGAAGCACGAGTAGTCCGCCTGTGCCGCGCATCGGATTCTTGACCCTCAATCCGAGGGAGGATTGAGGGTTGTTTTTCCTTACTTTACGAGGGTTACCGTGCAGAAGAAATCGCCCTCGCTGATCGTGCCTTTTAGGGTGGACTTGATCAGGGTTCCGTCCGCGAGGTTGAATTCGCTGGTGATCTCTAGGTCGGCGGGGCTCGATTGGCCGGCTGGGGTCATTTGGATATTGGACTTCAAGACGGCGATCTTGAGGCCGCCTTCCGTCTTAATCTCTTTGAGGGCGCCAGTCCCGGTCATCACCCCACCATCGTTCTTTCCCTTCCAGTCGATCTTGAACGTATCGCCGATGCCGAGTTCTTTCTCGGGGTGGTACGAGGCAATAGCGATGGCGACATAGACCGCGCCGTTTTCCTTTACATCAAGGGTTTCCGGCAACCCAAATTTGTCTACCTTGGCAAGTAGGGCGGGCGGGGGACCTTCAGGGCCAGCCGTCCCGTCCATCGACTGTACAAACTCGGTGCATTTCCAATCGATTTCGGTCGGTGCTCCCTTATCGATTTTGGACACCTTGCATTCGACGGTGCCCTTGATCTCAAATTGATCGGCGATCTTGGCGGCGATCTTGTATTTGGCGACGCTTCCGACAGCCTGTTTGGAAGTGAGATTCACCTTCTCGGCGATCTGAGTGGCGGCGATGCATGCGAGCGCGATTGCGGCGATAGTTAGCAATGTCCTCATGCCCCCACGGTATGTCGGAAACGTAACGAGCGGTAGAGTCCCAGGACCTTAGGCGTAGGTCTCTACCCCCACCTTACGCGGCAAGGAGCTCTTGGTGGTTCATTCTGTCGGCCATCATCGCCAAAAATATTTGGACGAGCTTTGGATCGAATTGCGTACCCGAGCAGTTAACGATTTCAGCAACGGCGGTCCTAATTGGAACAGCTTCATGATAGACCCGGTTGCTCACCATGGCGTCGAAGGCATCGGCAATCGCCACAATGCGGCCGGAGATGGGAATCAACTCGCCCACCAGCCCCCTGGGATATCCCTGTCCGTTCCAATGTTCGTGATGGGTTAGGGCAATCTCCTGAGCCATCCGCAAAAAAGGCGAACGACTGTTTGCCAAGAGCTTTGCGCCAATATCCGTATGGGTCATCATGATTTCCCTTTCGTTCACAAGCAGTGGGCCGCGTTTTCGAAGGATTGCATCGGGTATCCCGATCTTCCCAATATCGTGCAACAAGGAGCCGTATCGGATGATGTTCGCGGTTTCTGCGTTAAGTCCGGCGGCGATCGCGATTTTGCCCGATAGGTCGCTCACCCGTTTCGTATGTTCCCCAGTTTCGTCGTCGCGAAACTCTCCCGCCATTGCGAGTCTCGCAAGAATCTCAACATGAGCCTCGTGCAATTCCTTTGTGCGCTCCTTCACCTTGACCTCCAGGAGTTCCCGCTGATTGACCGAAGCTAGGAACAAGAGGCGCATTTCCAAGAAGTTCTTCACGCGAAGGCCAATTTCAATGACGTCTCCTGGCTTGGTAAGGAAGTCCGTGGCGCCCAAATCAAGCGCACGGCGTCTGGCAGCAGACGAAACATCCGCCGTAAACACGAGGACTGGCAAAAAGCCCTCTCGATGCGGACGCAACGCTTCGAGGGTTTGAAACCCATCCATACGGGGCATATGGAGGTCTAAGATGATCAGGTCCGTCGGATGGGAAGCGCAGTGTGCCACGGCTTCCAAACCATTGGAAGCGGAGAAGATTCGCTTCAGGCCAGCGGCTTCCAAAGTCATCCTCAAGAAGACAACGTTTGCCTCGGTGTCGTCCACCACGAGAACGTTCAAATTTGCGATGTCCTTTAGTTCAGGCAGCATAGTCAGTCTCAACAGACAGGAGGTAGGCGATATCATTCAGAAGGTCTCGAATCTTGAAGGGCTTTGTGACGAAACCGCTGGCTCCGGCGGCAAGGAGCCTCGCTATTCGATCCGGGGTGGCATCGGCGCTCACGATCAAGATCGGGAGATTGGCGAACTCCGGGTTTGCTCGCAGTTGCAGGAGAACGTCATAGCCAGAGATGTCCGGGAGGTCCAAGTCCAATAACACCAAATTTGGAGGATTGTCGAAAATCGTTTGGAGTCCTGCCCTCCCCGACATCGCAACATCCAGCGTCCACTGAGGCCGCGACTCGATGAGGCTCGCCATCAACGCCACATTCGACTCATTGTCTTCAATGTAAACCAATCTTGTTGCGGTCGACGGGTGCACTGAGTGGGCGGCGACAATGTGGCCGACCTCGATCTCTGGTTCTTTCGCCAACTCCAGCTCGACTTTGAAAACGGTCCCACTACCGATCTCGGACGTAAATGTGATTTGGCCGTGCATGGCTTCAACCATGCTTTTGCACAGCGCCAGACCTAGACCAGTACCCTCGATTTGCTGCGTTTGCTCGATGCCGAGTCGGTCGAACGGCATAAATACTCGGTGGGCCAACTCTTGGTCGATGCCTGGGCCAGTATCCCGAACCACGATGTTGACGGTGCCGGCGTCCGTTGTTGAAAACCCAACGTGCACAAATCCGCCCTCTCTGTTGTATTTGACACCGTTTGAAATAAGGTTGATAACAACCTGCAATAATCGCTGCCGATCCGCCCTTGCAAATAGGTTTAGGTCGGCGCTTGGATCGGTCACTACCGTCACGGACTTACCCATTGCCAGCGGCTGAGTGAGGCTAATAGCTTCGTCCACGACGTGCACCAACTTAACGGCTTCACGGGAGATTTCCATGTTGCCAGATTCGATCCGGCTCAAATCCAAGACCTCGTTTATGAGTCCGAGAAGGTGCTTGCCACCCGTAAGAATCCGGCCGACGCATTCTTTCTGCTGGTCGGTGGGCTGATACATTTCCAGGAGCTGGGCAAATCCTAGGATTGAGTTTAAGGGGGTCCTCAGTTCGTGGCTCATCCGCGACAAGAATTCGCTCTTGGCAAGATTGGCCCGGTCGGCTCGATCTCGATCTAAGCGATCCTGTTCACTCTGCTTCCGGTTGGTGACGTCCATGGCCGCGCCAATCATCCTCGTAGGGGCGCCATTGTCATCTACAATCACGAAGGCTCGATCCAAGACGTCGGCGTAGGTGCCATCCGCTTTCGCGAGGCGGTATTCCTCTTGCCAAGTCGACGCCCCCGTTGACAAAGCCGTATGGAGGCTTTCAGTGATCCGTTCGGTATCATCGGGGTGGATAGCATCCACCCACTGGTCCTTCGTGGCGGTGGCGCCGGTTTTGTCGGTAGCCAGGACCATGCTCTGGTTCGGACTTAGCCAAGCTTCCCCGGTCACTATGTTTAAATCCCACACCACGTCGTTCGTGGCTTGACAGACAAGGTTA
This sequence comes from Fimbriimonadaceae bacterium, assembly GCA_014380605.1. GTDB lineage: Bacteria > Armatimonadota > Fimbriimonadia > Fimbriimonadales > Fimbriimonadaceae > 55-13. The sequence goes on from JACMJO010000230.1 coordinate 6,152, forward strand.
AAGCGTTCCTCGCCCTTCCTCATCTCTTCGATGCTTCTCAACTGCTCAGTCTGATCTCTGGCAATTACGAAGAACATTGGCGTGCCTTGAAGGTCAACCTTGCTGACTTTAACCTCGGCGGAGATAACGTCTCCGTCCTTCCGTCGCAGCAATCCCTCAAAAGTTGTGGTTTGCCCGTTCTCCGGACTTGCAAACGGCGAGGAAACGCCGCAAACGTCGGGCCAGATCCGAAGGTCTTGAACGGACATCAATAGCAACTCTTCGGGGGCATAGCCGAGGATCGACGAAGCGGCCTGATTGGAATAAAGAATATTCCCGTCGATGTCTCTCATCAGGAAGATGTCTGAGGCATTCTCGGCGAAGGCGCGGAAGCGTTCCTCGCTTTCAGCAAGCGACAAAAATGCCTTCTTGGTATCTTCTTCGGCCTGCTCCGCGTGGCAGAGTAGTTCCTTCTGGATATTCGCCTGATCCTCCAGGGTGAGGGTCTGCTGTTCAAGGGCGAGGTTTTGCTTTCTCAGTTCAAGCTGTCCGACAACTTGGTTGGCCAACCTCTTTAGAGCATCCATCTGGGCTTCCGTCAGCTCCCTTGGCCGAGTGTCCTTTACGCATAGAGCGCCAACGGCCATGCCGTTCGGAGCGATCAACGGAACACCTGCGTAAAAGCGAACCTTTTGCCCCCCAGTTACCAGAGGGCTGTCCTTAAATCGTGAGTCTTCAAGAGCGTCCGGTACGACCATGATTCCATCGCTTTGAATGGTGTGCTGGCAAAACGAAACGTCTCGCCGGGTTTCTTGCTCGGTTAAACCTAGGGAAGCCTTGAACCACTGCCGGTCGACGTCCACGAGGCTAATGGTTGAAATTGGCGTCTCACAGATGTACGATGCCAATGCTACTAGGTCGTCGAAAGCTTGCTCTGGCTCGCTATCGAGGATCTCGTATTTATTGAGCGTGTTCAATCGCTCGGATTCGTTACTTGGCAAAAATAGTGGTATTTGGTGCATATGAGGGCTCCATGAAGAGCTATTGGCATGTCTGGCCGATTCCCGCCTCTGCGGCCCGATAGTGCTGTAGAACACACAATATGCGGGGCCCAGTAAAGCTCTCAGTTAGATTTGGAATCCATGCTAGGCAAGTATCGAAGCATCCCAAAAGAAGCGAGGATGGTTTTCGGGTCCATCGTCTCCTTCTACAAATGATGCGAGAAGCTTTCCGATCCAAGGGCCGAACTTGAAGCCGTGGCCGCTGCAGGCGCTGGCGAAGAAGCCACGTTCCCCAATCCTCCCGAGAAGGAAATCTTCATTGATCGTGCTCGTATAGACGCACCCTTTAACAAGCCTCAACTCGGCATCCTGGATTCCGAACCGTTGCTGAGCCAGGTCCTTGATAAAGGCCGCATGGTGGATGGCGGGGGTGCGATCTAGATCAGACAGGCCGACGTCGCGGCCAAGCTCGTGAACGCCGATTTTGAAGTCGATCCGGTCGGGCTCGGTGGGGAAGCCGTACATGCCGAGCGGTCCATCCTCGATCCACACGGGTCCCTCTTGGGGTTGTTCGGAACCAACATAGGCGAAGGTCTGAAGGGTCGTCTGGACGGGCACATTCACAAACTGCCTAATCCAGGGACCGGGGCAGACGACGAAGGCGTCGAAGTCGTTCTCAAGCTGTTCCCAATGGATGGGATAGTCGGTCAGAATCACTGCGCCAAGCGAGCGAAGCACTCTGAGGTTGGCCTGGATCGCGCCTCTGGCATCCACCCATCCGGCTTCGGGCGTGTAGATGCAGATTTCGTCGGAGTCGAGCTTCAAACCAGGAAGAAGGTCTGCGGCTTGCATTGCGTCAAGGGTTTGGAACGGGACTCCGACTTCCGTCAGGCCATTGGCGACATCGAGGACGCGCGGGGAGTCGGATTTGCCGAAATAGAAAAGCCCGACTTCGTTCAGAAGACGCTGATCGGCGTGGCGCTCAAGCTCGGCCCACAGCGGATAAGCCTCGGTCATGCATTGGGTGTAGAAAGGATCGGGATAGGCTTTGCGGACGATTCGGGAGTTGCCGTGGGAACTTCCGAGGTCATGGCCGAGTTCGAACTGCTCGAATAGGGCGACATCGTGGCCCTTTATCGCGACGTACCGGGCGGCGCTGGAACCACAAATCCCGGCCCCCACGATCGCCACCTTCATGTCGTGATTATGCCTTTTAGAGTGCGGCGATTTATCGCCGCTTTCAACAGCCGATTTATCGGCGCGGCTGTCAGATTCTAATCTCAGGCAATTTGCGAACTGCTTAAAGCGGCAATGAATTGCAGCACTCTAAACAGTCTTGCTATTCGGCGGGAGCTTCAGCTTCGTCTTTCTTAGCAGACTTTTTAGCGGCAGGCTTTTTGGCTTCTGCATTGGCTGGGGCGGTTTCTGTTACGGCAGCATCCTTTGGAGCAACGTCTTTCGGGGCGGCCTCTTTCTTGGGGGCTTCCTTCTTCGCTACTTCCTTCTTTGGCGCGACGGCCTTCTTTGCCACGGCGGCTTTTTCGACCGTGGGAGCCGCTACTTTCTTCTCTGGCTTAGCCGTAGCGCCTTTCTTGGCTTCGCGGATGGCGGCCTTGATCGTCACTTCTTTGCGATGACGACGTCTTCGAATCTCTTTATTTTTTACTCGCATGAATGCTCCTAGTCGCCCATAAGAAGACGTAGTCCCGATAGGATACCTCAGGCTGGGGTGAGGGGGTGATCGAGGTGAGGAAGGCGAGAGCTATGGGACGGCCTTGATTCTCTCAATGTCTTCGGCGGAAGGGACGGCTACTCCTACGTGGCTTACCACTGCCGCAGATGTGTGGGCGCCGAGTTCGAAAATGATTGGGTCGAAGCCTTTTGCCGCCATTCCGAGGGCGATGGTGGCGATGGTGGTGTCGCCGGCTCCGGCGGTGTCGAAGACTTCGACCTTCTGCGGGCCGACGTAAAAGCTCTCGGTGCACATCCCGTATTCGCC
>JACMJO010000231.1 GCA_014380605.1 Fimbriimonadaceae bacterium
GGATTCCTACCGCGACTTTTCACAGGGGCCCTGGAGAATCTGCACTACATGGCCTTGATGGCAGAGGATCGGTCGCTGCCGACCGGGCGGTTTGTGACCTACCGCCTGGTTCTCTACTGGAAAAACCCTCGCGAGCCCTTGATGGTGGTCCAGCAGCAGACTCTGCCCATGCGTAGCGGGGCGATGCTGAACTTCGGGATTCAGCAGATCGGGGCCCTGGGGTGGGAGTATGCCAAGGCACTGGGGATTCCCTGGCAGGATCTCTCTTATCGAAGTCGGCCCTGTCCCGTTCCGGTGTTCTCCTAACTAGTTGGTTTGATTTCGGAAGGAGTTGTGGATCTCCTTGACGATCGTTCTCAACTTCTGTAGCTCGGGCCAGTTGCCCCTTTGCGACTGAGGATTGCTGTACATGTAGGTCCGGTACTTGCCCGTGACTGCGTATTCAACCACATAAGCGACCCCATCGAGGATCGTTGCCTTGTCACCGGGAAGAGATTCGAAATCAGGCAGGGTTGGGAGGTCGTTTGCAACCATTGTTTTCCAAAACTCGTCCCAGCCTTGCTTGGGCGGTTTGAATTCGAGCAGGTAGCTCGTTGCTTTCCATGCCGGGCGATCTTGGCGGAGGGGTTGGATCCACCATCCTCGCCAGCGTTTGCCTTCGTATCGGAATCGATAGCCTTCTAAATAGGTGAGCCCAAACCCTTCCCAAATCCGAACCTCGGTTACACCGACGGGAAGCATTTTCTTCTGCAGATCCTGGAGACCGCTTAGCTTGGCTCGACCATTGATGCTCTGAGGGTCGCTGACAGGGCCAAAGAATAAGTCCACCCATCCGTCGGTCGGAATGTCCAGGATTGGGGTCTTCTGGACTGCTGACAGGGCGGCAAAAATAATACAGGTCGAGATGGCCATCGTATTCCTTCCTTACTTGAAAACGGAGAAGAACTCCTCAAAGAAGGCACCCGAGTCCACGGTTTGTGCGACCTCGTGTTGAGCTTGATCTGATCGTGTGAAAGTTGTTTTGCCCTCAAGGTCGGCTTCGATCTTGCCACCGAGGTAACTGCAGAGTTCAGGCTTGAACAGGCACGAGGCAGCTAGCGGATCGTGAAAGGTGATCTCGGAACTGTCGTGGAACCACTGCTCCGCCATCTGGAGGACAGTGCTCAGAGGTTCGACATTGAATCTGGTTCGGACCTCATCGGCGGACATCCGGCATTTCATGGTCACGTCTAAGCCGAAGTTGCGGTGAGGATTTGGTGGAGGTGTGTGTGAGCCGTTGAAAACCATCGCGGTTGCCAGCAAGTCGACTCGGCAGTTCCACTCCTTCTCGGGCGCCCCCGGGAAGAAACTCCCCGCCATGCTGACAAATTCAGCCAGCAACCCAGAGACTTCGGGGTCGATGGCGAACAGGAGGGCGATGTTGGAGAGCGGTCCGATGCTGAGGAGCGTGATTTCTCCAGGGTTTTCTCGGATCGTTTGGCGGAGGAACTCAACGACCGTATTGGCGGGACGATCCACCCGATGCGGTAAGTCGCTGACGGCTTCGTACTGGCGCGGATTGGGTTGCCCCGGACCAGTTAAGAGGGGTTCCTCGCGGCCAAGGTGGATCGGGATGTCTTCCCTGCCCGCTGCCCGACAGACGATTTCGCACAGCGCGGCTCGTTTCTGGGCTTGGCCAGTGACCGCGGTGATGCCGATCAGATCGCATTTGGGCTGGCGAAGCAGATAGGCGAGGGCGACCGCGTCGTCGATGTCGTTGCCGATGTCCGTGTCGAGAAGCACTTTCATGGTTCTCGGGTTTGCCTAGTCGAGCAGATAGCCTTCGTCGGGAAGCACCGAATATCGGGCTCCCGCAAAGCTCGGGTTCTGGCTGGCAATCTCTTCCATAACCTCTCCCGCGTTGAAGAACGGGGTCGAAGGCTTCAGACGGACGTAGATCTCGGAGAAGATTCTCCAAGCCGGCTTGGCGTCGCCTTTGGGATCGAGGACAGGACGCATGCGCTGGACTCGCCGCTCGCAGTTCGTGTAGGTTCCCTCTTGCTCGGCGGGGGCGGTGTGAGGCAGGACCACGCTCGCGTAGTGGAGGGCTTCTGTTTCTGCAATTCCCTGGTAAGCCAGGAATTCCACGTTCTCCAGAGCGCGTTGAACGAGGTCTCGGTCGGGATAGATCGCGAACGGATCGACTCCCAGAAGCCAGAGGGCTTTGAGTTCCCCGCTGGCGGCGGCTTCCAGAATAGCTTGCGTATCCATGCCGGAACCCTTGAAGAGGACGGCCGCGCCTTCGTCGTTGCTTCGAAGGCTGTAGCTGTTGAAGTTCGTACCTTCGATGTTCGACAAGGTCTTGACGGCGTCGGTGTCCCTATTTGAGAGCGACTGAGTCGTGATGATCGTCGAGCCCGCGAGAAGCTGGACGGCTTCGCGAATCTTGGCGGCGGGAACGCCGCTGGCGGATTCGACTTCTTCGGGCGACATCTGACCCACGAGGCCCTTGGCAACAGACCCTTCCGTGCCGGGGCGGTATCGCAAGACGACTTGAGCGAAGGCGTCGGCTTCGGTGGCTTCGTCGTGGGCGACGACGACCTTGGCATCGTTGTCCAGCCAAGCTTTCCGAACCCTCAGGAAAACCATCGGAAGTTCGTCGGCGAGGGAGGTTCCGAAGACGAGAATCGATTTGGCATCCTCTAGCGAGGCAATCGAGTTTCGAACTACGCTGGGGCCGAGATTGGCTTCAAGCTGGTGGTCGACATTATCGGCGCCGAAGACGTCTCGGAACAGCTTTCGGGCCATGAAGAGGTCTTCGTTGCTGTTGTCGGAGCCGCCGATGACGGCGACTTTGCCTCCGCCCTGGGCGAAGGCTCGAATGACGTCCGAATAGGCTCGCGCCCAATCGCACTCAACAAGCTGATCGCCTTGGCGGGCGAGGGGGACGGTCAGGCGATTTTCCGAATTGTAAAACTCGTGGCCGAATTTGCCTTTGTCGCAGGTCCACTCGCCGTTGACGGCATCGTTGGTGCGGCCATTGATTCGGACCATTTTGCCGACTCGATAGTCGAACCAGATGTTGCAGCCATTGCTACAGAGGGTGCAGATTCCGGGCTTGGTTTCCAAGTCCCAGGGGCGGGCTCGGAAGCGATACTTGGAGGAAGTCAGCGCGCCGACCGGGCAGATTTCGATGACGTTGCCGGAGAACTTGGATTGGAAATCGCGCAATTCGAAGGTCGAGGGCTGCATGTCCGCGCCCCGGAATCGGAAAGCGAGTTCGGCGTCGCCTGAAATCTCCTCCGTAAAGCGGACGCAGCGGCCGCACTGGATGCAACGCTCCAAGTCCAGGGTCACGTACTGGCTGAGTGGGAACGCCTTATGAGCGTGTCGCTTGAGTTCGACGTAACGGCTGGTGGATGGGCCGTAGAAGAGCGTGTTGTTCTGCAGAGGGCATTCGCCGCCTCGGTCGCAGATTGGGCAGTCGAGCGGGTGGTTGATGAGCAGGAATTCAAGGACGCCCTTGCGGTCGCGGTGGACCATCTCGGAGTCGGTGTAGACGGCCATGCCTTCGCTGGCGGGCAAGGTGCAAGCGGCTTGGGGCTTGGGCATCTTGCGAACGGTGCCGTCGGGCTGCTTGAAGCCGACTTCGATGATGCACATGCGGCACATCCCCACCGGCTTCATTCGGGGGTGGTAGCAGAAGATCGGGATTTCCAGCCCGAGACGTTTGACCGATTCAACGATCAATTCGCCCTTAGGAACAGCGATCTCGATGTCGTTGATGGTGATGTTGACGGTTTCTACTTGAACTGCCGCTGCCATTCGTGATCCTTGGTAGATGCTACGGAAATCGACTGCGAGTCTACCCAGGGGAATCGGGCGGGATGTTGGTTTGTGTATCTATCTGGACGTTGTCCCAGTCGTCCGCCTCAAGCAGCCATTCCAATGCCCAGCGGCGGTGGTAAACCACCGCCGGATGCACATCCCCCGGAAGTCGCTTGCCCTTAATTTGGGCATCGACAATGGCCAAGTGAAGGCAATATGTCAAGTCGAGATGCTTGAAGACCTTGCTCACGGGGCGAGGCTTGACCTTTGCCCTCATTTTGACCGCCGTTTGCCCAGTCTTTAGATTGGGAAAAATGTGAATGAAGTCGTCCTCCCCAGCATCGTGATAGTCCAGCCGGCTGATAAAGCTAAGGGACCAGGCCAGAACATATAGGGCCTCAACACGACCCTTAAACGTTTCGACATTCCTCTCATCCCCTTTGAGGAATGCAGACTCCTGAGAGGTTAATGCACCCGAGAATCCTTCCTTGGCCAGCCAATCCATGCCGTCTTTCTTCTCCACCCCATAGGCGCAAGCCGAAGTGATGAAGACGCACATCATGCGCTGAAAAACCTCATCCTCAGATCGCATGTGGCTCGGCTTATTCAACAAAGGTAAATTTGGATTCGTGGCATAGCCAAGCTGTTCGGCCCTGCGGATTGAGTGGGTGCGGACGTCCCATGGGTCGATCATCACCAAGTCGGCTTCTGGCGTGGGCCGAGGTATTAGGTTCTGGAGGAAACTGCCAAGTTTGCCTTTCACTCTAACTCGTAGTATTCCAGCTAGCGATTGCACGCCGCAAACAAAAGGGCCCTCGCGACCTGGTCGCGGGGGCTGCTGAGGACCTGAAAAGAACTCAGCCCTTCTTCTTGAGCGCTGGCTTGGCGGGTGTAACCGTTTGTGGCGGAGTCAAGGCGTAGATCTGCATGAAGTCGTTGATGCCGACCGTTGCCATGTACTTGCCATCGGCGGTGAAAGCGATCGGAGAGCCAACTCCGCTTTGCTCTTCGATTTGGGCGATCTGCTTGAGGGATTTGGGATCCCAGAGGCGGACGGTTCGATCTGGCGAGGCAGTGGCGGCGACCTTTCCGCTGGGCGCAAAGGCGACGTTGGTCACGAAGTCCATGTGGCCCTTGAGGGTTCCAAATTTCTTGAGCGTCTTGACATCAAAGATGACGGCGTTTCCGCTCTTCTCGCCGGTCAAGAACTGGGTGCCAGCTTTGTTCCAACACACATCGAGTTGGCCCTGGGGATCGGACCCAAAAAAGCTGAGGACCTTCACCCCGGCGGTAGTTTGGCGATACATCCTCGCGCTGGGGGTCAGCGTTGCGGTTACAAAGTTATCCGTGAGCGGATTAAAGGTGCCGCCGTACAAGTTGGCACCTTGGCCTAGAAGTTGTCCGACCTTCTTA
>JACMJO010000232.1 GCA_014380605.1 Fimbriimonadaceae bacterium
AGTCGGCCTGCGCAAGGATATTCGTGCCGGTGACGTCGGCTGGCATCATATCGGGCGTGAATTGGATTCGGGAGAATTGAAGGGAAAGCGCCTGGGAAAGGCTCTTGACCAACAGGGTCTTTCCGAGTCCTGGCATTCCTTCCAAGAGGATGTGGCCCCCGGATGCCAACCCGATTAAGACGCCCTCGATGATTTCTTCTTGCCCTACAATGGTCTTTTTGACCTCGTTACGGACCCGATCAAATGTCGCTCTGAACCATTCTGCGTTTGCTTCTGTTGCCATGCTTGTTCCATTCAGCGTCGGCACAATGATCCGACGGTTACCCCTTCTTCCTTCACGCCTGCGTCGGCACGATCTTCCGACGGCTACTTACCATTCGTCAGGCTTTCGAAATACTCGCGGACGCGTTTTTCGTGCTGTTTCGGAATCGTCTTCTTGTTCATCGCTTCCTCGGCTTTCTTCTTGTAGCTCGGAAGCACTTTGGTGTACTTGACGCCCGATCGGTTGCCAACCGTGGTTGGGCCTTTGATCTCGATGTAGGTCTCTTCGCCGTTCTTCTGGCGCTGGCCCTTGATCTGAGTCAGGGTTGTCTTGCCCTGCCCCTCTTTGCCGTTCTCGTTCTTGTTGATCTTGCCTGTGTCGACGCCCATGTAGTCGATGGGGTTGCTGGGCGATGGCATCCCGAAACCTGGCAGAGGCAAGTTAAACAAGCCTAAGCAAGCTATGCACATCCCGGCGTTGATCTCAAGCTGATCCATATTCTCAAGGGCTTCCTTGAGTTGCTGCATGAACTCCTCCATCGCTGCAGGATCGGCTAGTTCCTTCGCAAGCTCCTTCATGGCTTTCTCAGCCTCTTTGAGCTTCTCTTTCATCGCCTCGATGTCTTCCTTGCTCAATTCGGGCATCTCGCCCATTTCGCCCATCTTGGCGTTCGCGGCCAGTTTTGCCGCAAGTTCCTGAAGCTCCTTCATCTTGGGATGCTCGTTGATCTTCCGGATGAGCTCTTGGATCTCCTTGTTCTTCATGATCTTGTCGATGGCTTTTTGGATCTCCGCGAGTTCCTTCTCCATCTTCTTCATCATTTCCGAGATCTTCTTCTGCATCTCTTCGAGAGCCTTTTGTTGCTCAGGAGAGAGATTGGGATTCTTCATCTCCGTGCTGAGCTTGTCCATCTGCTTTTGAAGCTCGGCCTTCTGATCCTGGAGCTTCTGTTGCTTCTGCTCAAGGGCTTTTTGCTCTTGATTCAACTTCTGCATCGACTTGTCGAACTTCTGCTGGTCGGTCTTGTCCTTGTCGCCGGGCTCGCTCTTCTTGTTGCGGTCCTGGTTCATCTCATGAAGGGCCTGCATCATTTCCGGATCCATCTTTAGGCCAGCTTTCTCGAGCTCGGCTTTCTGCAGCTTCTCAAGGGCGGATTCCGCTTTCTCTATGTTCTGGGTCGTCAGTTCCGCGCGCTCTTTGACGATCTCTTTGGTCTGCTTGGCAAGCTCGTTTGCCTTTTGCATTGTTTCTTCTTTGTCGATCTTGGACTTCATGAGGTCGCGCTGGAGCTTGCGCATCTCCTCGGCGACGCGCTTTTCGGCATCGGTGAGGTTCTCAGGCTTGTTATGCTCGGTCAACGGTTTGGCGATGCGCTCGACCGACTCCCCTAGCTTCTTAAGCTCTTCTCGTTCCTTTCGGACATCGGGAGGAAGCAGGATTGGGCTGTTGCCAAGCAGGAAAATGGCAGAAGCTAGCAAAGCCAACGCCACGGTGCCACCTTGGAGTTTGCCGACTCGGACCGGATACAGGTCTTTTGGCTTCAGACGACCGACTTTCTCGGAAGCATCCTCATGCAAAGCAGATTCAAACTGGTTGGCTCCCGCAACCTCCAGAGAGGTTTTGAGCCGGTCCTCAAGGCCCCCCCGCCGGTCGATGCTATCGGAAAGGGCTTTGGCGGGGATTCTCGCAAAGTAGCCGACGAAAATCCCAATCAGAGCCGAGACACCGACTACCATGCCCATCCAAGACCATTCGGTGTAGGACACGCGCATCCAATCAAGACCGGCCCACACGACGCTGGCCAGGGCTCCCGCACATGCGCCCAGGGTCAGACCCCTCCAAGCCCGCACCAGCCGGACCCTTCGCTCGAAACGCTTAAGATTGCTTAGATCGATTTTCATGACGCGTACCTTTGTAGAACACCTTTTCGAGATGCATTCGTTTCCGCAATGTATGTAACCACGAGAGTTCCGGCCAACATCATGAGGCCGTACACCCACGCAATCGGTCGGTTGTCTTCGCTACCGATCAACGGGCGAAGGATGTAGATATCCCAGATACCGCTATTCGATGAGCTAAATGCGCCCATCGCGGTAAAAAATGGAACGGGAAGGGCGACCAAGGCCATCATCAATGTGAAATGAAGCGACCGGGCGGCACGAAGGCCAAGGTTGAAGCTGCTGCTAAATCTGCCAAGCGACCACATAAAGGCCCAGAAAGACAGGCTCCAGAACAAAATGGCGAGCGATGGCGACGACATCCCGAATTGGGTGTGTACAAGGGCGATGCCACCGTAAACGGCGAGGATCATAAGGAGAATGTAGGGCAGCCCTCCCGACGGACTTCCAATCAGCAGGTTCCTAATTTTCGCCAATCCGTCAGCCCAGTATTTGCGCTCGGTGTCGGAGCCGTAACAGGAGAGGAATGGCACCAGGATCACCAAGAAGCCTAACAGCCATCCAAACATCAAGTCCATTCCCGAATCCCATCCAGTAGCCGTCACGGTTGATCCAGGGCCGCGCATCGTCGCCGATCTGACCATTGAGATGGCCGGCGATACGCTGTAGGCCAGAAGAGCCGCACCCAGGAACGAATAGATCAAGCCATGGATGCGAAGACTCTTGGTCTCCTTGGCCGCGAATCCTGCCATGGCCGAACCAGCGGCCAGCACCATGATCTTGCTGAAGAGGATCGCGAACAGCCCTCCGAGCAACCAGTTAGGTACGTCGTATCCATAAATCTTGGTGAATGTTGGGGCGGCTTGGACCACGAAGTACGGGTTAATCGTGATGATAAACGGGGCTTCCAACGTCCTGCTCATTCCCGACATTCCCATCACGGCCGCAGACCCGGAGATCGTCGCGGTGGCGATTGAATAGGCGATCGCGGCAAAGTAGCTCCAGATGATCGCGGCTACTGGCTGCCTGGAAAGCGTAGACAAAAGAAGCGCCATTGCGGTGTAGATGAGCGCGTTGAAGGAAAGGATGATGTAGGCCGAGATGACGTCCGACCAAGTTGCCCCACCAAGAACGACACAGGCTGAGGTTATAGGCAGCGAAAGCACCAGCAACATCCAAACATAGCGATAGCTGCTCAGCATTTTGCCAACCAGGTAGTACTTGGCGGTAACCGGCGCTGAGAAGACGAGGTCGAGGGAGCGACGTTGGCGCTCCATCACGATCGACCCCGCCGTCAGGGCCGGCGAAATCAGATTGATCATGACAGCGAGTAGGATCATGATCGACTGGTAAAAGCTTCGTAGACTCTGCTGAGCGTTGACGATCGACGTTTGCGATCCATCCGAGTTGCTCGAATAAACGATCATCGTGAAGCCGATCAGCACCAAGAGGTAGAAACCCCAGAGCAAAATGGCTCGATTACCCCGGAGCTGAACCCGGAAGTCCCGCACCGTGGCGGCATTTCCCACATAGCAGCCTAGGTTCGTGCGTAACCATTGCCCAATCATTGAACCGCTCCCGTCGTTAACTTGAGGAATACGTCTTCAAGGTCGGCTTCCTCTTCTCGGAACCCGATGATCTTGAAATTAGCGCTAACGATCTCTTTCAGCAGTTCTGCCTGAGCGACATCGTCGGACGTGAACTCCACCCGCAACTCTCCGTCGCCGGCAAGTTCGACTTCTTGGACAAAGGGACGCCCTTCGACAAAATGCTTGAGTTCGCCATTCGTGCCGATAAATCGAATCCTCAAGATTCGAGCGGAGCCGATCCCTTGAATGATTTGCCCAACGGGTCCGCAGGCAAGCAATTCGCCCTTCTCGATGATGCCGACCGTGTTGCAGAAGTCGGCAAGCTCGGGAAGGATATGGGACGATACGATCACAATCTTGCCCATCCGGCCAAGCTCGGCGATCAGTTCCTTGAGTTCGGCTCGAGCCCGGGGGTCTAAGCCGGAGGCCGGTTCGTCGAGCAATAGAAGCTGAGGGTCGTGGACCAAGCAACGGGCCAAACAAAGTCGTTGTTGCATTCCGCGCGACAGCGACTGGACAAATGAGTTCTTTTTGACGGTCAGGTCAGTCAATTCAAGAACATTGTCGATAACCGACATCCGTTGCTTCACCGGCACTTGATAGATGGCGGCAAAGAAATCGAGGTATTCCCAGACCTTGACATCGTCATAGAGGCCGAAGAAGTCCGGCATGTATCCAAGCATTCTCCGAACCGCCATAGGGTCGCGACGGATTTCGGCTCCGTTGAGAATGGCCGTTCCGCTTGTTGGCTCCAGCAATGTAGAAATCATACGGATCGTGGTGGTCTTTCCTGCCCCGTTTGATCCGATGAACCCGAAGATATCCCCGGGCTGTAGGTTAAAGCTGATCCCTCGGACCGCAGTAAGGCCCCCATACTCTTTTCTCAGGTTCTTTACTTCAAGCATTTTTTTTCTTGGGGAGGAATTTGACTTCGTTGTCGGCAAATCGAAGAGTGCGTTCGGTCCATGCTAGAAACACGATGGTCATTCCGAAGTACACGATTATTTGAGGAAATCCATAGAGGGCCCGGGAGGAAAACATATCGTCCCTCGCCACGTTCGAGGATTCAATCTGGGCGAGCGCCCAGAAGGGATGGAAGAAATTCAGTAAGTTGCTCTCCGCGCCCATCAGGCCAGCGCTCGCCGTCAGGATCGGCCAGACGATAAGACCGGCGATAAGGATGGCTAGAGAAGTGCCGAGAGCAATGAATCCTCGCTTGCAGCGTGCCGAGAAGAAGATGGTCATCGCGCAAACCATCAGTGCCCACGACACGGAGAGCAGCTCTGCAAGAAACAGGTTCCAGGTGTTGGCGGAAATGATCCTGTTCATCGGCACCGACGTTGTGTAGTTCATCGAGTAGTCGTAGGTTCGGTAGTAGAAGGCTCCTATCGCGATGGGTAACAGGAAAGCAACCGACGTGGCCAAAATCGCAGATGCCGCGCCCATGAACTTCCCGAAGATGATCTGGGCATGAGTCACCGGGGCGACCAAAAGGAAGTCCCAACTTCGCCTCTCGCGCTCTCCGGCGATCGATCCGTGGAGCATCGCCGGTGCGAGAAGGGTCAAGATGGCCGTCTGGAGAAAGACCAAGATGATGGGGTTGGCTTCTTCACGATA
>JACMJO010000233.1 GCA_014380605.1 Fimbriimonadaceae bacterium
CCAACTTCCACAGCTCAGAACGCTAAAAGGAATCAAGGCTGAATACAATCGCATTTGGCATGAACAAGGTCGAGAATCCGATGCTGAACGGGCCAAGTTTAGAGAACAGATGAGTGCTCTAGTCAAAGACCTCGACGATCCATCTAAGCTCACCGTCTTTGACAAATATATCCGATCTGAAATGGCCAAGACAATTCTTGAGATCGTGGGGATCGAGGAACCTGCATTCAGGACTCTCCGGCAATGAGCCCAATTACCCAGAATTGACGCCAAGTGGTGATTTGGCGCAAAACCTGCTTTAATGTATGCACCGGCGCGCACCGTTTCGCCCTTTGTGCATTTATTTTTCATTTCTCATCGCCATACAACCAAATCTCAGGAGCGCACCGGAATTTGGAGGTTGTATGTACAATCATTCTCATCGCCGATCAGCTTTTACGTTGATTGAGTTATTAGTCGTCATTGCAATCATCGCGATCCTCGCGGCGATTCTATTCCCCGTCTTTGCCCAAGCCAAAGCTGCTGCCAAGAAGACCGCTCACTTGAGCAACATGAAGCAGACTGGTACTGCCTTTATGATCTACCTGGCAGATAACGACGATCTGATGCCATCGGCCCACGGATATATTCGAAGTGCCGCTGCCCAGCCCGTCTTTTGGTATGCCTACGGCTTCTCCTTCCCGAACGGCTGGCCCACTCCTGCCAGCGCCTATCTGGAGGATGAGGACTCCATCGGCTGGTCGAACTCGATCATGCCGTACATGAAGAATAAGGACCTCCATGAGATGCCAGGAGGCAAGCGGCTGAACAATGGGTTCACTGCTCAGACAGGTCGCAATTTCTGGGTGGCCAATTTCCAGATGAACGGTTTTCTCCATCAATGGAGCCACACCGCGATCGAATCGCCATCCAAGTTGCCATTGTTGTGGCAACCCAGAGGTGGGCAGAACAATGAAGGTTTGGCCTTTGCCAATCCCCGCTTGAACTGTTCGACAAGCCTTCCCGGATGTCTTTTCAACGCTGGCGGTCCACCAAGTCCAAAGGCAACGACAGTCGGCGGACAATTCTACTTTGTCACCACCGACTCCATGTGGTCCTATAATCGTGGCTCCATTCAGGTGTCCGCAGACACATCCGCTCGCTTTGTGAACTTCGGTCAGGGCAATGGCTCCGCAACGAGCACAATGCCATTCACCAACCTAGGTCCAGACGGAAAGTGGGTTACTGGAACAACCGGAACCGCATTCTGCACATCCCCCGGCGCGACTGCGGGATACACATGTGCCTTCCGCCCAGACAATGCATTCGGAAGTTAAGAACATGAGGAAACTAAGCCTGTTCGCGTTAAGTTGCCTTACGCTCGGAGTTGTAGGTTGTTCGGGCGGAGATGAGGTTACAGAAACCCCTCCCGCGGTGAAGGCAAATGATAAGAACAACTTTGATATGACTATCGACAAAGGTGGCGGGGTTACCGAGGATAAGGGTCCGGGCGGCAAGGCTAGCTCTCCAGAGGGAACGGGATAGCTTGCTTCCCAGTTGATCCCTGTGCTTTTGCCCGACCAATCGGAAGGGCAAAAAGCACCACCTTGCCGGATCGGTTACGGAATCGTGGAATAATAGAGACTAGCTGAGGAGCGCTGCAAATCCGGTCCGCCGGAACCAGGCTCAGCTAAAGAAACGGCGCTCGTTCCAAGAAAACTTGGGACGGGCGTTTCTGTTTAGAGTGCGGCGAATTATCGCCGCTTTGCTCCGAGGATTCATCCGAAGCGGCACTCTAGCTAGAAGCGCAAGTCCTGAAAGCGGCGATAAATCGCCGCAATCTAAAAGGATCAAACGATGCAAACCGAAACTAGCCCAACATTCATCGACTACCACGTCGCCGATATCTCTCTCGCCGAGTGGGGCCACA
>JACMJO010000234.1 GCA_014380605.1 Fimbriimonadaceae bacterium
AGAAAGATTCCGAGAGATGTTTCCCAGCCTCAGATTCGCCGTTTTCCCGAACGTGCACTCAATGGGGATCGCTACTTTCGCACCTCCGATGAAATGGCGAAGCTTTATGCGGACCGTCCCAACCTGATCGCGGCATCCCTGCGAATCGCGGAGCAATGTGAAGATGACGTCCTGCCCTCGCGACCAGAGATGCCTCAACTCTTTGATGATGATTCTCGTGCCCTAAGAGAGATCGTTTCTGTTCAAGCTCCAGATGCCTATGGTCCACTCAAAGCCGTTCATAGAGACAGGCTTGAGATGGAGTTGGATCGCATCTGTCGTTTGGGATATGCATCCCACTTCCTGGTGGCTTGGGATTTCTGCCGATGGGCAAAGGAGCAGACCATCCAATCGAGTGGACGTGGTTCCGCCGTTGACTCGGCAGTGGCCTACGTCCTCGGGTTTTCGAGGATCGATGCCATTACCCATAAGCTCCATTTCGACCGTTTTCTACCGGCAGATGGAAGTAAGCGACCCGACATCGATATCGACTTTGAAGCAAAACGCCGCGACGATATCCGTGGCTACATGATCGCTAAATATGGAGTGAACCGCGTGGGGGCGGTTTGTGCGATTGGAACCTATATGACTCGCGGGATCGTTCGGGAGGTTGGCAAAGTGATGGGATTGCCGACGGAGACGGTCTCTTTTCTATCGAAACGCATCCATGGTGGAATCTCTGCCAACCAGCTAGAAGCAGCTTTAGAAAAACGGCCCGAACTACGCGACTCTAACATTCCGAAAGAGAAGTTTCGGTGGGTGATGCAGCTGGCGGAGAGATTGATGGATGTTCCGCGCAACATCCGAACTCACTCTTCCGGCGTGGTGATTAGCGATATTCCACTGGCTGATATCGTCCCCGTCATGTGGTCGGCAACTCCGGCATCGGATGAAAGTCGGGTGAGCGATTCACAGCTTCGGATGATCCAGTGGGATAAGCGTAGCGCCAAACACTTCTTTGACAAGTTCGATGTGCTCTGCTTGCGAGGCCAGGATGTCCTCTCGGGAATCGAAGATCGAGTGAGGACGACGAATACCGATTTCTCGGCGGAGCGATTGCCCGCGACAACTGATCCTGAGGTCTACCGAGCCATGCGGAGCGGGGAACTGGTTGGCATTCCGCAATCCGCCTCTCCCGCCATGAGGCAAGCCCATGTGCGGCTCAAAACGAACGATCTGCACGATGCCAGCTTGGTTCAAGCCGGGATTCGACCTGGAGTGGGGGGAGCGGTTAAGCTGAATGAACTGATCGCTCGTAGACGGGGCAAACCTTACCAATTCTCACACCCTAAACTTGAGGAGATTCTGGGGTTCACCTATGGGATCATAGTTTTCCAAGAGCAGGTGGACCAGCTTCTGCAGGAGTTCTGTGAATACTCAGGGGGTGAGGCAGAGGATATTCGCGATGCCATTCACAAGCGTAGGCGCGAAGACTATGGCTCCATGATCAAGGACAAGCTCATGGAGAGGATGCTCTCCCTTGGCCATCCTTTGAACATTGCCGAGGAGGTCTTTGATTACATTGCCGGATTCAAAGGATATGGCTTTGCCCAAGGGCATGCGCTGGCGTTTGCGGAGATCAGCCTTCGCTGCATTTATCTAATGCAGCACTACCCATCCGAGTACTTCTCTGCCCTGTTATCCGCCCAGCCTGCGGGATATTACGGTCCGGCTACAATTGCCAACGAAGCCCGCATCCGAGGCGTGAAGATGCTGGGATTAGATGTGAATCAAAGTCGAGAACTCTTTCAACCTGAATCCGTTAAGAACGAACTCGGAATTGTGGTGCCCAAGGGAGGGATTCGAACGGGATTGATGCAGCTAAACGGGCTTAGCCGAAACACCAAAGACCGCATTCTGGAGCATCAAATGGCGATCTCGACTACGGAGCCATCCCGAAGCCTTCAACCCCTCAAATCTGTTCAAAACCGCACTCGGGTGATCACGTTGGAGAACCAAGGCGATCATCAGGTCAATGACCTCCTGGCCTTTGGCGGATTCTTTGATTTTGTGGCGAAGACAAGGCCAGATCGGGATGACCTGGAGTCGCTCATCTTATGCGGAGGGCTGGACTCTCTATGCCCGAATCGCAGGGCGATGCTGTGGTCGATTCCCCAGGCGCAGGAGTTTGCCCGATTGGTGGATTACCGAACGGGAACCCTGAACTTTGACTACGAACAGCCTCCGCTGGATACAGACATCGAGGACTTCACCATAGAGGAAAAGAAAATCTATGAACGCAACCTACTGGGCATGGATGTGGAAACCCACCTGGTGGCCTTTGAGAGAGAACGCATTGCTTCCAAGGGGGGCATCACAACCGCCGAGGCGAAGAAGCTATCCCATGGCGAGCGAGCGTTTGCGGTTGGGAACCCCATCCGACTTCGCTTCCCACCTACCCAATCTGGCAAGCGAGTGGTGTTCTTTGACCTTGAAGATGAGACCGGGTTGCTGAATGTCACCTGTTTTGATGATATTTACATCCGATATGGACACGCTATCGTCACCCAGCCCTACGTAACGGTTCGGGGCGAGTATCAGGATCGGGATGGCTACCCCGCGTTCCTGGCGACCAGCGTCCACCCATTTGTGCCGGTGATCAGCCGCGCCCAAATGAGGTTGCCGCAGGTGATTGGCGACTTCCTTGTTGGATAAAACCGAATAGACCCTCATCAGAAATTCGCCATCTATCCCCGCGCCATTGGACCCAATCTGATCCGAACGACAGAATATACAGGTTGACAAAGCCTTGTTTTGAAACCTATATATAGGAGCCCAACTTTAGGAACGTTCAACGGTAGCTCGACCCCAAACGCCAATTCCTTTGGAACTGGAGCCCAGCAACTTCGCCGGGCTCGGTCTCGAATCCGTTGACTAGGGAAGGATCACGGAATCGATTACATGGATAACGCCATTGCTACAGAAAATATCCGTCTTTACGACATTCGCGCGGTCGACCATCACACCGTGCTTTAAGCCAACGGTTAAGGACTTTCCGTTCAGGGTCTTTACCTTGGTGCCATTTTTTAGTTTCATGACGTCTTTGGCCGTCACCTTTCCAGAAACCACATGATAGGTGAGAATCTTAGATAGAGTCTCCTTGTTCTCTGGTTTCAGAAGCATCGCAAGGGTTCCGGGCTTGGCCTTCTCAAGCTTTTGAAAAGCGGCGTCAGTGGGGGCAAACACGGTAAAAGGGCCCTCTCCCTTCAGCGCTTCAACCAATCCTGCTGCCTTGACGGCTGCGACTAGGGTTGAAAACCCTTTCGCTGAAACCGCAGTGTCCACGATGTCCGCAGAGTGCTTTTGGAAGGCTGCAACCGAAACGACCGTCGAAAGTGCGGCAGTAACCAGTATGGTGGTGATGATCTTCATTGTTCTAAATCTCCTAAATGACCCTCAGATCAGTTGATCAACCTGGGGACATATGGAAGTACGAGACGATCCCCGATTTTGTCAACATGTTGTTTAATTATTTCTTAGACAAAACTGCGTCACTCTTATACGAATCTGCATCACAATAAAATAAGTCATGGGAAGTTACACAATCGGAGCGGTCGCCGCAAAGACCGGTCTCAGCACGCACACAATACGTGCTTGGGAGCGTCGGTACTCGGTGCTCACGCCCGGGCGGACCCAATCTAATCGTCGAATTTACGATGAGCACGACTTGGTCCGACTCGGTCTCCTGGCAAAGGCCACGAGCTTGGGACACAGTATCGGGAGAA
>JACMJO010000235.1 GCA_014380605.1 Fimbriimonadaceae bacterium
ATGGCCAAGCTCGTGCGCCATCGCTGCCCAGTGGTTGATCACGATCGCCCAGGTGGGGGCGTCATTCTGGCCACCTCCGCTGCTGGCGGTGATGTAGAGTCCGTGGGCCAGATCGCGCCACTCCGCCGGTACGCCCCGAGCATACAGAGCGGGGTATGGAGTGGCAGCGTCGGCTGCCGTAAACTCGTTGCCCCAGATGTGAATAATGTTGATCCCGGTGGAACCGTCCGGGTTTCGACCAGGAACCGTGGCGTAGAACGCCCTCATCCGGTCGATCTGTCGCTGAGCGTCGGCACGGGAGAGGGCTGCCTCATTGCAGGTGACGACGATCATATCGGCGCGCCTGGGGTTGCACCCGTGTCGACTTGGAACAAGCGGCCCATGTCCTTTGGTTTCCCAACTGTCGGGCAGGCCGTCGCTGTCGGTATCTTTTTCCTGCCGACCAAGAATGTTTGCCGGCCTTAGGATGAAACTGTTGGGGTCGAGATAGGGTGTTTCGAAAGGGTGGGTCGGGGAAGCCAGAAGAATGAGCGCCAATGAGAGCATAGTCGTTCCTAGTCGAACCGCAAAGTGCGATGATCCATGCTAGCGGTTTCACTGCTGGGTGTCAATGATCCAACGTAGCACGGGCGTCCCGCCCACTCGGATCGCATGCCCTCACGCGCATCAGAAATGTTGCGCAACACAACCCAAGCCTGAACTCGGATGTCTATAGGAGATCACAAAGGAAGAAAAGGAACGACAATAACGCAAATCTATTGCACCCAATAACGATGACATGGATGATATTGATGACGCCTTAACAAAACTTGGGGCAGAAAAAACCCGTTTTGAATTCCCCGGATCCTACTTAACCACCGAGAACACCACCATCACATCCTTGCTCGGCAAATCGATCTTCTCTTGGTGGGAGATGGATTCGACCTTTACCGTTCTCGTCGTGGCCTTGCCGTTTTCGAGATCGGTGATCGTGAGATCATAGTTCCCGCTCGAGAGGCCGAGCGAGGACAGGGTTGCGGAGGCGGGACTGGCTCCGGCACTGGCCGTGATGCGGGCCATCAGCCAATCCACTTGGCCGATCGATTGCACGCTCGCTTCATAGTCCATCCCCGAGAAGGTGAAGGATCGCATGACCACCCAGTCCGCCTCGACGTTCTCAATCTGAATCTCGTTGGCTCCCGCCGGATAAGGGACCGTGAGTTTGTCTGAAACCTGGCCGTCGGTAGCAGTGGCTGGGTAGGCCTTTTCTGCAACCTGCTTCCCGTTCAAGCTGAACCGCAACTTTGCTCCCGCCTTCGAGACCTGGGCAAGCTGAAGGGTAAAAATTCCTGGCTTGCTCGACCGAAACGTGAACGTCAATGGCGCCGGGAACATATCCCGCTTGCTTGGGCCCTGCAAGAACGAGGGCAGTCCGCCCAATCCTTCCGGCTTCGATCCGCTTGCAACGATGAAAGACGTCTTCTCCGCCTTCGCCCAGCCTGTGCCAGGATTGAAGGTCATGTCTGCCGTGCCCGTGGTCGAGACCTTGACGACGGAAGGTCGCGCGCCCGGGTGATCGGCCAGCCCAGACTCCTGCAGGACCTTGGAGGCCACCTTGTACTCGCCGTACAGGTTTTCCTTATGGACCACGTCCCAAGTCCAGAATGAACCCGCCCCCGCATGGTCGGCAAGGAGCCCAGCCCAAATGCCATCGCGCACATCGAGTCTTTGCCCTTCCTTGTTCAAGACGCCGGGACCATATTCGCCGAAGAACAGCGGCTTATCTTCCGGCACCTTAAACCCAGAGATGGCCGTGCGAACATCGGGCGGATAGGTATGGGGCTGATAGAAATCGACTGAATCGTAGAGGTTCGGAAACTCGAAAGTCGAGCTAGTGGCGACTAAGTGTTGGTAGGGATCGATGGAGCGAATGTAATCGGACATCTCCTTATGCCATGCGACTACGTCCTTCCACTTCTCCTCATATCGGGAATCCACCCATTCGACCTCGTTGAACAGTTCCCAGGCCATAACGCTGGGCGAGTGCCCCCATCGAGCGACGGCATATCGAAGCCACATCTTGGTTCGCCGCTTGGCTTCCGGGTCGGTGA
>JACMJO010000236.1 GCA_014380605.1 Fimbriimonadaceae bacterium
CAGCGGCCGGGTTCGCCGGCGTCGATCGCGAGCTGGAGCAGGCGGCAGCGCTCGATGGCGCCACGTCGCTCCAGGTGTTTCGCTACGTCACGGTGCCGCTGGCCTGGACCGCGCTGTTTGGCGGGGCGGTGATGACCTGGGCGCTCGCGCTCGGTCAGATCACCGCCGTCCGAACCGACCCAAGCCAACACCAGACTAGCCGCCGACAACAACATTAGCTGTGTTTCTTACCTCCGTCGCCTTCAACGCACCCGTATCTGCATCCGTCTCGGACTGGATCACCACGATTGCGGGCTGATCTAGGGACGAAGGCTGAGGGCGACTCGGAGCCGATTCTTTCTTGCTTTCGAAAATGACGGGTTGACCGGAAAGAGCCATGTCGTGATCCGATTGAGGGGCTTCAAACGCCATCAACCTGGGAATACCTTTAACCGACGAGAATTCGTCCGGACGTCGATCCTCAAGATCGTCTGTTCCACTCCGAAGATTCCGAGAACCTCGGTCGGTATTGACTGCGACGGTCATCGGAGGCGTGTTCACAATTAACGGAGTCCGAGCCGTCGAAGCAACCTTCTCACTCACCGGTGGCCGCACGATTCTAATGTCACTAGGCAGTTCAAGCCGAGGCTTCGAGTTGTCCACCACCATCGGTGATGTAGATGGGTTCTCTTGAAGCTTGCCCTTTGCAAAAACCACTCCAAAAGCAAGAACGGCAGCCGCGGCGGGCATCCAAAGCCAATTGGGCCGTGCAGGTTCGGCGCGATGCTCTTTCAGGCCTCTCGTCAAGATCGCTTCTCGAAGCCGCTCTTTGGACAGCTGGTCCTCGGGAACGTCCGTACACAACGATTGAAGTTCGACCTTCATTCGACTGTACATGTCAAGCGTACGATTCGCTTCGGCATCGTCCTGCAGGCTCGCTTGCAAACTACTAGCTTCTTCTGCGGTCAGATCCCCGAACGCAAACTTGGCAAGTTGATCTTCGGTCTTTCGTCTCATGGCTTGTCATCCCCTAATAACGGGGCAATTCTGTCTTTTAGGGCTCTTCGCGCCCTCAATACTCGGAGCTTGGCTCCACCGATGGTGCATCCAAGAATCTGCGAGATGTCCGTATATTCTCTTTCCTCAATATCACGCAAAATTATCACGGTTCGATGGTGGATTGGCAAGGCTGCTAAAGCTCTTCTCAAGGCTTGCTTACGCCGATCTGCCTCAAGGTTTTGCACGGGATCGTCCCAATCTCCAACCGTCATCCAAACTAGGGCGCCGGTAGCCTCTTGTTGTTCCAGAGCTTGGCGTCGATTCGACATCCGGGCTTGGTCGGTGCAGAGGTTTGTCACGATTCGAAGCAGCCAGGTTGTAAATTTAGCCTCGTCGCGATACTTATCGAGATTCTGGTAGGCCCGAACAAATGCCTCTTGAACGATGTCTTCCGCATCGTCGCGCCGCGGGACCATCTGGTAGGCGAATCTAAACACGAGGGTGCGGTATCTCTCAAAAAGCGTCTCAAACGCCGAGAAATCTCCGTTTCGTGCTCGCCTTACTAAGGCGACGTCGGTATCCAGTTCCATCCGTCCCGTTAAGGACGGTCCTATTGCTGACAAAGTGCCTGATGCTGCCATGCCGATTTCCGATCTCGATTGATCCGCAAATCTGACGCGTGGCTCCTCCTACAGTTTCACCTAAACTCTAACCTATTCGAACAATCCGGCATAGGTCCCAACGCACTGCCGAGGGAACCGCTTGGACCAAATCCACCAACCTATGCCAATATTCCTCCATGGTGTTCGCCCTCCTCGCCTTGGCCCCGGCCCTCATTCAGGAGCCAACGGCCCCAAAGACCCCGACCCTAACGGGGAATGTGAAGAAGATCACGGGGTTTGAGTCCAAGATTCTTGGTAACAAGCGTGGTCTCGTCATCTACACGCCGCCTGATTACGAAAAACAGGAAAAGGCTCGGTATCCCGTGCTCTATTGCCACGACGGCCAGAACATCTTTGACGGGGCCACTAGTTACATTCGGGGCAAGGAATGGCGGATCGATGAAGCGGCAAACGCCCTGATTCTTGCGGGTTTGATCGAGCCGATCATCATTGTTGGGATCGAGAATGCGGGAATTCAGAGATCCAACGAGTATCTTCCGACGCGATTCAAGTTTCAGAACACGGAGATGGGCGGAAAGGGCGATCTGTACGGTCGTTTCCTGCTAGAAGAAGTCAAGGCTTATGTCGACCGGGAGTACCGCACGAAACCAGACGCGAAAAACACCGCCCTTATGGGCTCTTCCCTTGGCGGATTCATCACCTACTACCTTGGTCTGAAACACCCGGACAAGTTCTCCAAGCTCGGGGTCGTCTCACCCTCCGTGTGGGCAAACGACCGAGAAATGGTGAAGATGACCGACCAGCTTCCCCGCAAGCTTCCTCTGAAGATTTGGATCGATATGGGGACTCAGGAGAGCCTCTATGCCGTTCCCGAAGCGAGGATGCTCTTTGACTCCCTCCTGAAGAAGGGATGGGCAGCGGGCAAGGATGCGGTCTTCTACCAGGATGGATTCGCACAGCACAATGAGGATGCCTGGGCTCGTCGAGTACCCGCGATCCTGATGTGGATGTTTGGGGTTAAGAGGTAATTGGTAAGTTTGTAATCGGTAAATCGTACACTCCATTCACCAATTTGCGATTCACCAATTACCCAACAGAATCAGTCCACCACAACAACTTCGACGGGCGGCACCAACCCTGCTTCCGCGCCCTTCTCGAGCAACAGCTTGATCGCAAGGATTCCTTCCTCACCCATATCGAGCGTGCGCTCGTTGACGTACATGCCGACGAACTCGTCGCTTGTGCCCTCATCCATGCCTCTAGCGAACTGGAGGGCGTAGTCTAGGGCGGCTTTTCTATTGCCCAACCCAGCAGAGATGGACTCTCGCATACATCGAGAAACGTCCGCGACGACCTCAGGTCCAAGATCCTTCCGAACCACGTTTACACCCAGCGGTAACGGGAGGCCCGTCTTATCGCGCCACCAGACGCCCATATCGGCTATCAAAACCAAGCCATCGCGCTTGTAGGTCAATTGGCCCTCGTGGATGATCAAGCCGGCCTTGTACTTCCCTTCCTGGATCGCGGGAATGATCTCATCGAACGGAACGACCTCGTACTTGAGCTCGGCATCGCCCATGTGCTCGGTCCACCAAAGATTCAATTCAAGGAAGGCGCTCGTTAGCTTGCCAGGGATCGCGATCACTGTGTCTTTGAGGTCTTCTTTGGCAAGATCTGGCGAGGCGACCAGCATGGGCCCGTAGTCCCACCCAAACGAACCGCCATGTCTAAGAAGCGCGTACTTGTCGGCAACGTACGCAAAGGCATGAACGCTAATCGCAGTCGACTCCAGACGTCCTTCCATCGCCCACTCATTGAGAGTCTGGATGTCGCGAAGAATGTGCTC
>JACMJO010000237.1 GCA_014380605.1 Fimbriimonadaceae bacterium
CTTCCCGCCATGATTCCTTTATGATTGCTCAGGCTTAACCCGGCCGTTGGTCGGGAAACGTGGCAACCGCACCGCGCGCTAAAGATCGGAGCAACATCCTTCCAAGCCAGCGCTAATGCCGACTTCTCCACTTTCTGCGCCCCGGAAGGAACGGCAAACTGCTTATCGGTTGCGGGGAGCGAATCCTTGCCTAGAGCTATCTCAGAGGCGAGGATGAGGACCGTGCCTTTTTGGCCACCCTTCTCATCTTGATAAGTTGCTCCGCGAGCAAAACCAAGCTGATCGTCGACAAACAGCGTCGTGACCTTCACGCCCCGGGAGACCGCAACTTCTTTCACCGCTACGCCCTTCACTTTGCGAGCCGCACCGGTTCTGGCATCCGTGATCGGCTTCATGAACGTGTCGTCAGCAAAGGCAGACCAGGTCCACAAGACTTCGTTGGAGAGAAGCTTCTTAACCGCGTCGGCAGTCTGCGGCTCCTCGGTGTACTGATTAGTCTTTTTGTCCAACGAGATCAAGCTGGTTCCATTGGCAATCATCACCGCCGAGGGCGACTCCCATCGGATCATCCCGGGCTTGGAAAGCACAAGCTTGTGCTCCTCAAGCTCGCTTCCGATTCGATTCACGGTAAAGGAGATGGTCAGACTGCCCGCCTGCTTCAGCTTGTCGGCGTGGCTTGTCAACAGCGCGTTGTTGACATCGAAAGAGATTGCGGCGGCAAACGCGGCAAACGCAAGAATGGAAGCGGCAAAGGGCCATTTGCGATTCATAGACATAAGTTACACCTTTCGATGGGTTGTTAGAAAGGGTTCAAGAGTTGGGAACCGCCCGTTCGCAGAAATTATGCAGATGAAACGATTGCCGCGAACTCTTTCGGGTCGAGGCTCGCTCCCCCTACCAATCCCCCATCGATGTTGGGCTGAGAGAACAGCTCCTTCGCGTTAGACGCTTTCACGGAGCCACCATAGAGAACCCGGCAAGTGCGTGCCAATCCCTCACCAACTAAATCTTCGAGGATCGATCTAACGAGCCCGCAGACGCGCTCCGCCTCCAGCGAGTCGCAAACCTTGCCAGTTCCAATCGCCCAAACTGGCTCGTATGCGATTACCAGGGCATCGAGCTCCGTAGGATCAAGGCTGTGAAGAGCTTTCTCAAGTTGCGTCGTAATGATCGCATCGGTCATTGAGGCATCTCTCTCAGCTTGAGTTTCCCCAACGCAAAGAATCGGTCGAATGCCGTGTTCCAAGAGAGCCCCGATTTTCAGATTCACCGTGTGGTCGGTCTCCCCGAAGTGGCAGACCGTTTCGGCAGGAATCTCCAACTTGCCAAACCTTCCCCGAGTCTCCGAGTGTCCAACGATGCAATATGAGCATCCTGCCGCACGTAGCATTCCCGCGCTTATCTGCCCCGTGAACGCGCCCTTTGGCATCCAGAAGACATCCTGAGCGCCGATTTCTATCTTCGTGGATTTGGTGAGTTCTCTAACCTTTGGGATACTTAGGAAGGTCGGGCAGATGACCATGTCGGCGCTGTCTTTCGATCCGATCTCTTTAATGAAGCACTCCACCGTCGCGACGGCCTCGGTAGCCGTCATGTGCATTTTCCAATTCCCAGCGACAAGCTTGCGACGCATAAACGGGTTTTACCCGTAACGCCGCTTAGTTGCCGTCGATAGGAGGAATCGCCGGCTCGGGGTTCGAAGGAGGCGGAGTCGATGCAACGGAAGGGGCCGAAGGTTTTGGTGCGCGCGGTGCATTGTTCACAGCAATGATTCGAGGCGAGCCTCGATAGATGCTCCTGCCCAAAACGTCCTTTCTAACTTCTACACCATTCTCGAAGACAACGCGAAACGTGGTAATTGCATGTCCCGCAGAGCCTTTCTCGATAACCCGCCTTGATCCGGCCGGGAGCGATCGATCGACAACCGTTTTAACTCCATTGCCCCATGCGCTGTGGCCGCTGGTTACGACCTTGACTGTCTTACCTGGGACCTTCTTGCCGAGTACCCGGAAGGTGATCTTGCCGTTTTCGTATTGCGACGTCACCGCAATGGGGCCCTCTTGATTGTTCTCGATCACAAAGTCCAAGGACCCGTAGTCCACCGTTGCGTCTCGGCCCACCGCCACATATGCGCTGGGAATGGAGTGGTTGCTTCGCTTCACAATCTTCAGATCGGCGAGCAAGGAAGCATTGTAAAAAGTTGTGCTGACCTGGCAGATTCCACCACCAATTCCGGTGTCGTGCCGACCGCTGACGAGGACGGGGGCCAGTCTATAACCGCCCTGCACCGTCCGTCGGCCAACGCAAGTGTTGAAGCTCAACTGCTCGCCTGGCATAAGGATTTGCCCGTTCAGCTTGGCAGAGGCAAGTCGAATGTTGGTGTTTCGGCTTGCTTGGTAGGCCGGGAACTTGGTCGAAAACTCCGACATAACCTCGCTGATCTCAGCCAACTTCTCGTCGGGCAATTTCTTGGGAGCTTCCTTGATCGGAATCTCAATTTCCCCATTCCCTTCTAGTCCCGCAACAACCGCGCCCGACAGCGCAGATTCGTCGAGTTCATAGGAGGTGACTTCAGGCTCTCGAACGATGGTTCCACCGACGAAGTTCACTCGTGCCGGACGGGGCGCGCCAATCGCGCTTTTCACGATTTTCTTGAGGGTATCAAGGTTGCCATCCGTCGACTTGAACTTGACTTCGAGCTTTTTCTTTTCGTATTGGCCGCCCGTAACCGTGGATTGGGCGGCAGCCCAAAAGTCGCTCATTTCGCACTGGTCAACACTCGCCGCATCATCCAGCGTAATGCCAAGCTTTCCCGGCGTCATCCTCGGGAGTGGGTTCTTAATCAGGCTATTGGTTAGGGAAAGTTCACTAACGCGTTCAGACTCCCACCAAATCCGCAGCTTCTTGGCGGCGTCCTCCTTAGTCAATCCGCCGACTGCCACGATACCGATCTGGGTATTGGGGCGAATTGTGGAGACGAAACGGGACGC
>JACMJO010000238.1 GCA_014380605.1 Fimbriimonadaceae bacterium
ACGTCGGCCCGAGGCTCCCAGCCCTTTCCCATGGCAACGGCGGGGCGAGTTCGGACCATCTCCTCGCTAAGTCGCTGAAGCTCGTTGCCAATCTGCCAAAGCCATTCGTCGATATCTTGCTGCGGCATGGCGTGAGTGTACCAATGAGGGCTATCCGCAAAAGTCCGCAAGTCCTCTTTCTTTCCTAGGTCCCTCATTCCCTTCCAAAGGATTGTCTAGAATCAAAGTGGCCCATGCCCCGCGTCTCAATTCTCCTCACCTGCTACAACCATCTGCGCTACCTCCCGGACTGCCTGGATGGTGTGCTGGGCCAGACTTTTCAGGACTACGAACTCCTCGCTCTCGACGACGGCTCGAAGGACGGTTCCCGAGAGTGGCTGAAGGAGCGCGAGGGAGAAGGCAAGCTTCGGTGCATCTTTAACGAGAAGAACCTCGGCACCTACGCCACCCTCAATGTGGGCCTTGCCGAAGCCAAGGGCGAGTTCATCGCCGTCCTCAACGACGATGACCTCTGGGGCGCCGACAAACTTCTGAGACAAGTCGAGCTCCTCGACGCCAACCCAAAAGTCGGCCTGACTCACACCAACGGCTGGTTCATCGATGGCGACGGAAACCGAATCAGCGATCCCAAGCCGCTTGGATTTGAATTCCCTCGAACTCCCACTGGCGACGTTCTCTCGCTTCTCATCCACCACAACCGAATCATCACCAGTTCAGCCCTGGTGCGACGCTCATGCTTCGATACCCTTGGACCATTTGATCCCAGCTTCTACGGGTGTGGCGACTGGCATATGTGGCTGCGAGTTGCCCGAGAATGGCATGTTGGCTACGTCGATGAACCTCTCACCTTCTATCGGGTCCACGGCGCGAACGCCTCGCTGGACAGCGAAAAGATGGACGAGGACGGAACGAGGATTCGGGAGTGGATTACCGAGTGGCAGGAGGGTTTCGCGACCCGAATCGCCGCAGAGCCCGATCTTAAGGGATCTTTCGCCCACAATTGGGCCTGCCTAGGCACAACCTACACATGGGCTGGTCAGCCCGGGAAAGGAAGGAATGCCTATGCCGAGTCCGTCAAAGTCCTACCCGGTCGATTCAAGAGCTACCTGCGTTGGGTTGCGACGTTCCTGCCTAGAAAGACATTCCGAAAACTCTCGTAGGAGCACAATGAGATGCCCCAGACAACAAAGGAACGACTTGTCTGGAGGCTAATAATAAGAGCCCACTCATGAAGCGCATCTACCTGGACCACGCTGCGACTACCCCCTTGCTTCCCGAAGTGCGGGAAGCGATGCTCCCGTGGCTGGAAAGTGGCTATGGCAACCCATCCAGCCTGCATGAAGACGGCCGCAAGGCCAAAGATGCCATCGACCAGGCCCGCGAAACCATCTCCGATGCTCTAGGATGCCTCTTCGCCGAGGTCCTCTTCACATCAAGCGGAACCGAGGCCGCCAACCTGGCCATTTTGGGAGCAGCTCTCAACTCAACCGACACCAAACGCAAACGCATCCTCCTGGGAGCCGCCGAGCATCATTGCGTCCTTCACACCCAGCCCATGCTGGAAAAGCTGGGCTTCCAGGTCCAACTCATCCCCGTCGATTCCGAATCCAAACTCGATCTGGAAGCCGCCGAATCCATGCTGGCCGACGATGTCCTCCTGGTCAGCGCAATGCACGCCAACAACGAGACCGGAGTCATCCAACCCGTTGAGGATGTCGCCCGGCTCTGCCGTAAGCAGGGAGCCTTGTTCCATTGCGACGCCGTTCAGACTTTCCTGAACCTCAATCTGAAGCCGATCGATGCCGACCTCCTCACCCTTTCTGCCCATAAGGTGAACGGACCAAAGGGTGTCGGATCCATCTACATCCGCGCCGGAATCAAACTCCAACCCCTCGCCCTTGGCGGGGGCCAAGAACGGGAAATGCGAGCGGGGACGGAGAATGTCGCCGGAATCGCCGGGTTCGGGGCCGCCGTCGCCAAGCACATCGCGGACCCCGCCATCCTAAAATCAAAAGAGGCCGCCAGAAACGCCTTCTTAACCAACTTAAAAAACCACACCCAGACAATCCAAAAACCCCAGACTCTAACCGGCCATGCCCACCTCAGATTCCCTGGTATCGACGCCGAGACCATGCTGATCAAGCTGGACCGCATGGGGATCAGTGCCAGTAGTGGCGCCGCTTGCTCTTCTGGGTCGCTAGAGGCAAGCCATGTCATGTTGGCCTGTGGTTACTCGGAACGGGAAGCTAAGGAAGGTCTGCGATTTACATTTGGCTGGCCGAACACCGTCGAAGAGGCAATCGAGGCTGCCCAGCGAGTCAATCTGTGCGTGTCCGAAATTCGAAGTACCCGGAACTAAACGGCAAGCCTACGGTATCGTTAACCCATCAATATGACCCTTCCGATCGAGGAACTCACTCCCCGCCAGATCGTGGCTGAGCTGGACCGTTACATCGTTGGCCAACCGGCGGCCAAGCGGGCGGTGGCCGTGGCCCTGCGTAATCGCTTCCGGCGTCAACAACTGCCTGAGGATGAGCGGGACGACATTTTGCCCAAGAACATTCTGATGATCGGGCCGACTGGGGTTGGAAAGACCGAGATCGCTCGTCGGTTGGCCCAGCTGGCTCGGGCTCCGTTCATTAAAGTCGAAGCTACCAAGTTCACGGAGGTTGGGTACGTCGGGCGGGATGTGGAATCCATGATCCGAGACCTGGTTGCCGGAGCCGTGCGCCTCGTCGAGAAGGAAAAGATGGACGCGGTGCGGCCGGAAGCGGAGCGGCGAGCGGTGGATCGGCTTGTCGATATGCTCGATCAGGATCGTCCGGTGAAGCGGAAGAAAAAGGTGAAGACGGCGGTGATGGACAATCCCGTGGTCCGACAAGCCTTTGAAATCTTTGGCCAGAAGATGGAGGACGAGTATCCCGACGATATCTTCTCCGAGGATGACGACGATTACAAGAAGCGAAAGGCCCGTCGCAATCGAATTCGCAAAGACGTCCTTGCCGGGAAACTGAACGACCGCATCGTCGAAGTGGAGACCGAGGAAGCCTCCAACCCGTTCGTCCAGGTGTTCACTCCCCAGGGCATGGAGGAGATGGGCCTGGATTCCAACCAGGTTGGAAGTCCATTTGGGACTCGTCGGTCTACAAAGCAGGCCTCGGTGGGCGAGGCAATGGAGCTCTTGATCCAGGAGGAAGCTCGCAAGGTGGTCGACCAATCTAGCGTTCGCCGCGAAGCGGTGATCCGGGCGGAACAGACCGGGATCATCTTCCTGGATGAGCTCGACAAGGTTGCCAGCAAATCGAGCGGCGGCAGTGGGCCGGATGTTTCCCGGGAGGGTGTCCAGCGCGACCTCCTTCCCATCATCGAGGGGTCCACGGTGGCGACCAAGTTTGGCCCGGTGCGGACCGACCATATCCTCTTCATCGCCGCCGGCGCGTTCCACATGGCGCGGCCGAGCGATTTGATTCCGGAGCTCCAGGGTCGGCTTCCTATTCGCGTGGAGTTGGAAAATCTAACGGAAGACGACTTCCGCCGAATCCTGCATGAGCCGAAGAACGCGCTTACCAAGCAGTACGTGAAGCTGCTGCAGGTCGAGGGCGTCGAGCTGAGTTTCACATCCGATGCGATGGACGAGATCGCGAAGATCGCGGCGGATGTGAACTCGAAGACCGAGAACATCGGAGCCCGTCGTCTTCACACGATCATGGAAAAGCTCCTGGAAGATATCCTCTTCGAAGCTCCCGAGATCGGCAAGAAGAAGCTCAAGATGGATCGCAAACAAGTCCAAGCCACCCTATCCAGCCTGGCCGAAGACGTCGATCTGAGCCGGTACATCCTGTAGGCCGTTTTGGTGAACTGGTACCAGGTATTTGTGCCTGTGGTCGCGTTTTTTCTCGACGGGCTTTGA
>JACMJO010000239.1 GCA_014380605.1 Fimbriimonadaceae bacterium
CCATGAGGAGAACGAGAAGCTGGCGGGGTGGATGATCAAGAGTTCGGTCATCCAATACCTCTTCTTCGGGATGATTCGGATCATTACCCAGCTTGCTCCGGCTCTGGTCTATTGGCTGGCGGGGTGGCTGCTTATTAGGGCGGGTGATCCTTCGATCACGGTCGGAAAGCTGGTTGCTTTCACCGGCCTGCAGGTTCGCCTCTTCTTCCCGATGACGGGTCTGTTGAGCGCCCAGGTTGAAATTATAAGTTCCTTGGCGTTGTTTGAGCGCATCTTTCAATACCTGGACATGCCTCGCGATATTGCGGACGGCGCCAATTCCATCGCGGTCGACTCTCATGAAGTGAAAGGCAGAGTTGAGTTCAAGGATGTTAATTTCCGGTATGAAGAGGACGCTGAGCGGTTGACGCTTGATAATGTCAGCTTTACCGCGGAGCCTGGCCAACTTGTGGCTCTCGTCGGCCCCAGCGGCGCAGGCAAGACCACGCTCACCTATTTGATTCCTCGGCTGTACGACCCGGACTCTGGTTCCGTGATGCTGGATGGACGCGACCTGAAGGACATTAAGCTGGATTCGCTGGCCACGCTGGTTGGCGCGGTAACGCAGGAGACTTACCTTCTGCACACGACCATTGCCGCCAATCTCCGCATCGCCAAGGCCACGGCGACCGACGCAGAGCTTGAGACGGCATGCCGGTCTGCAGCGATCCACGACCATATCGCTTTGTTGCCTGATGGCTATGAGACGGTGGTTGGCGAGCGGGGCTACAAGCTCTCCGGTGGAGAGAAGCAGAGGCTCGCGATTGCCCGAGCAATCTTGAAGGACCCGCGAATTCTGATTCTAGATGAGGCGACTTCCGCTCTCGATACTCACTCTGAGAGGCTGATACAAGCTTCGCTTAGCGAACTGATGAAAAATCGAACGACGTTTGCGATCGCCCACCGACTCAGCACTATCCTCTCGGCGGATCTCATTCTGGTTCTGGACAAGGGAGCCATCGTGGAGCGTGGCAACCACCGCGAGCTTTTGGTACTGAATGGGCTCTACGCCAAGCTGCATCGTGATCAGTTTGCGTCTGATCCTATTGCACAACCATCTTAAAGACGGCTTTATCCCCCGGACTCCCCACAACCTCCTCGAACCTCGCGGGAATCTCTTCGATTGAAATTGGAGTCAACCACTCCTTCACTCGAAATCGCCCCTCCTCCAGCCATGCGAGGGCGGTCGGATAGTCACCGACCTCGAAATTGCAGGATGTTGTGATTTTGCGTTCACCGCTAAGGCGCATGAAGTTGAATTCGATAGGCTCATCGTGAACAGCCAGGTTCACCAATGTTCCAGACTTGCCCAGCACCTGCAAACCCAAGTTGAGAGTCGATGAAGTTCCTACCGAATCGAATACCGTACCGAACCCATCAGGAGCAACACTCGTCAGTTCCCCGAGAACCTGCTCATCGGTTCGACCGCTTGCGTCGATCGCGACTCCAAGGGACTGGGCTCTGGCCACGTTCAAGGCAACCTGGGACCGATCCACCAATACCGCTTGGCTGGCTCCCAGGGCTAAGGCTGCTTGCGCGATGCCGTTGCCGGCAGGACCTGCGCCGATGCAAAGGATGGGCCGTCCAGGCTGAACGCATCCGGTCTCGGCGACGTGGACGCAGACGGCGAGGATGTCCATCATTGCCGCTTCCGAGAAGCTCAGCGAGTCCGAGATTTCATAGCAACTCGATCCCCAGGCGGGGACATAGTGGGAGTAGGCCCCCGGAAAGAAATCTTGTTCGCCCCAGCCTTGGCCATGCCCCAGGTGCACGGTGTTTGGACAAAGGCGGCTACGGCCAGAGCGGCACTCATCGCAGGCTCCGCAGACCTTAGAGCATATCGGGGCGACGCGCTTGCCCAACAGGTGTCGGTTCTTCTCGGATTGGACAGCAACGACGGTTCCGGCAAATTCGTGGCCAAGGACGATGTTTGGCGGGTTGGGGACGAACTTGCCCAAAGTGTGCTGCGCCCAAGGGTTCTCGCCTGCGAAGTACCGGAAATCAGAGCCACAAACTCCGCAGGCTTCCACCTTGAGCAGGATCAGATCAGGATCGCCATAGGACTCTAGCGGCCACATCGGGATGTCCTGAACGACGATTCGCCCGGGAGCCTCAAGGACGGCGGCACGGATCGTAGATGGCAGCGCTTCGGCGGTGATCACTGCCCTATCTTTGCACGAGAGGCATGCACTAAGGGTTCCAGCCCCGGAGCCTCTCCGACCGGCGCCAAGGAGAATTCATCCCGTCAGCCTTGTTCTCCGGATTCCCTTAGATGCCACAGGCGATTCAGTAATACCGCCTGCCCTCCGTGATAGGCTTCGTGCTGGATCACATGCCCGAGCACCCAGCGCATGGTGCGTTGGCTCCCATCATGCTCCTTAGCCGTGTGTGACGCCGGCCACTTCTTGATGCTTTCCAGGGTTCGGGACCGGATGCGATCGTGCAAGTCGAAGTACCACGAGATCGGCTTTCGAGGCGGTTCAGGCCAGTTCCACTCATCCACGTCGATCTCATCCGTCATGAGAAGTTTCCTCTCCTCGGGATCCCAAGGGAGATCAAGCGCAAACCGCTCGAACCAGAAGATCTCGGCGATGGCGATGTGGAGGATGATCGCGCCAATGCTATGCATGCCGGGATGCGGCTGCCAGACTACTGCGTCTTCGTTCAGGTCTGGGTCAAGTTCCCAACGCCATTCATTGGTGCCGTCCTGCAATATAGCGCAGAGGAGGCCGTAGGGCTCTTGGTATCCGGGAAGAGGTTTGGCGTCGATGAGCATGTCGCTCACATTATGTTCTCAGGAGCCTTCTAGGGGACGCTCCCGGACATAAGATGGTGGATTGTGTCGGACCCACTTGCCCTTTCCTGACCTGATGGGATTGCGCAGAACAAACACCTCAACGTTAGGAACCACGACTACGCAATTCTAACCAATGGGAACTTATCAAAATCGGCACTGCCCACCTCAACGTGAATGTGACTGGCGTGTTCGTCTTGGACCATCATCAAGAGGGCCAGCCCCCTTGCTTCGTCTTCAGAAGTTTCACCCGGCAGCACCCTGACCTCATCGTAGAACGGACTGTCGTTGTGCCAGATGTAGAGAACTGTTCCTTTCATGGTTTTGTAAGAGCAAAGGTGCCTACTACTACCGGTCGGCAGCGTGAAGTGCAACTAAGACACATAACGGTTGATCGGTGAGCTTTACCAACGTTGGTCCGGGGCCAAGCGCCGTTATTGGGGCGCTATCCGCAAGAACCGCTGCAATTGAAGGAGCAATCATGCGTGATAAAGCAAAAAGACTCACCATTCGGAGAGTCTTTGGAACCTAAACCTTGGTGGATCGTGTAGGGCTCGAACCTACGACCCGCTGATTAAGAGTCAGCTGCTCTACCAACTGAGCTAACAGGGCAAGAGCCGCAAGTTTACCCGCGTTCGATGACGGGTCAAGCAACCAGCCGATTTCCGTTCCCAGTTCAAAACCGCTTGTGAACCGGTCGCTCGGCCGGCGCTTGCACGCCCAGAATCGCACGCATCAGTTTCAAATCTGCCGGTCGGGTGATCTTGATGTTGCGCACATCGCCTTCGACGGTGTAGACCGGCTCGCCCAGCCGCTCAACCAGCGACGCGTCGTCGGTTGCGCCATCCAGATTCGGCTGCGCATAGGCGCGACGCAGCAAGCCAATCTCAAAGACCTGCG
>JACMJO010000240.1 GCA_014380605.1 Fimbriimonadaceae bacterium
GAAAGAGGTTCAGGACGCAGTCGGTGGAGGCCAGCCCTGAGCTAAAGACGAGAGCTTTGTCCCCATGCTCCAAGGCTGCAATTTGGGTTTGGAGAACGGTTCTCGTCGGATTGTCGGTGCGGCTGTACTCATAGCCTTTGTGTTCTCCTGGGCTAGATTGAGCGTAAGTGCTGGTTTGGTAAATGGGCGTCATCACCGCACCGGTGGTTTCGTCTGGCTCGATTCCTGCATGGATAACCTGCGTCTCAAACTCGGGCATGGACCCAGTTTAACCGAGGCGAATGAAACCGAATACGATGTTTAACGTTTGTATTTGATAGGGCATGACCATGTTGCACCTTTACCAACTGGCGCTGATATCCACTATCGTGGGAACGATTGCGATCGCCAATTGGGCGCGGAGGCAAATGGCAGGGCAAAGCCGGATCGTCGCTCAAACGATCAAGGAACCAGAGCAGACCGTCAATCCGATTCCCAATGTTATGAAACTTGCCTCGCCGGTCACTTATTCGGTGAAGGAAAGAGTCAAGGCTCTGGATAAGCTCTTCGACGAGAACGTGATCTCCATCGATGAGTATGTGGAGTTGCGACGGCGAGCAATAGGTTAGGTAAGCCCCCTCCTCATTTTTTCGCGATCCTTCGGTAGTGGTATTTACAAAATTCTGGCCGCGAAAAACGAGGAGGGGGAGCCGGAGCAAGCTATTCCGTGTAACTGAGTTCTTTTCGGGTTCGGACGTAATGGTCGCCCTCTGGCAAGAAGCAGTCTGCCCAAGTCATTTCGCCACCGTAAATGTGGATGGTCACAGCCTTCTCTTCGTAGGGGTTCCCGATTGTGTGGTGGTCGAAAGGTGGGATTAGGGCCCCGGCTTCGCCAACTCCCGCAACCACCTCTTGTTCCTTTGTGAACCAGTAGCTGTCGCCCTCTTGCTTATCCACCGAGTAAGAGGTGACGAGAATCTTTCCTCGGTAGACGCACTCGACGCACCACATTCCTGCGTGATCGTGGAGGGCCGTGCCTTGACCCGTGTCCCAAACCATCACCAACGCCGAATACTTGCCCTCCGGGTCCATGTAGAGAATGCGGCGAGCGTAGCGATCTTTCGCAGTTGCGAGGAACTCTTCCTCGATAAAATCCTTGCCGGAGTGGACAATATGCTCTAGTGCATCCTTGACCGCCATGCAACAGCCTTTCATTTCCTGAGTCTTGACTGCTTCGTCGAGAAGGTTGATGAGTTCGGATTTGGTTGCGATGTCAGTGGCCATGAGTTCTCCTGGTCGTCTTTGACCTTATGGAGATTATAGATCGGATACCGGGAGCCTGTTACCGCTGAGATGCGGAGAACACGGAGTTAGCGCAATGTGGATCGTCAAGCCTCTTCTGGAAATACAGGCTCGGGGTGGTGATCGACGCCACCCGCTTCAATATCGATCGCCATTTGCCGGGCGAACTCTCGCAAGATGGGTTCGGCATCTTCTTCGCTTACCTCTCTCAACGCCAAGAGAACGCCTTGTTTAAGATCGGGAAGCCATTCGACAACGTGGAATAACCCATGAATCGCGCTTCTGCGTCCGACCTTGCTCGGCGCATTGAGGCATTCCAACAAGACTGGTCCCCCATGCTTGTGAGGGAGATGGCCGCCTAGAACTACACCAGCTTTGTAGATTGTCCGTGCGTAGTCGTCTTCGGCATCCCAGATCAGGTCGCGCATTGCCCGGACGGCGGCCTCCTCTTCGGCATCATTTTGGCAGTAGCTCGGCAGGTCCTCGAATAGGTCTAACACGCACCATTGGGCAGAGCGACGGTTCGGATGGCGACGGTCGTTTAGGATCGCGACCAGAGCGGGCGAAAAGATTCGCTGGCTGGCATGAGTGTCGATCTCGGTGTGAGCCTCGTTTGCGGCGTCGCGATCTCGGCAATACAGAAGCTTGACGAGGTCGGCAGGAGCTAAATCTCGGAAATGCCCCGTGAATCGCCCTGGCTTTCCGCGACATTCATTGACAGCAAGCTGGCGTTGAAAGAGAGGCTCGGAGCTTTGGCGGAGCCTGCCCAGCATTAACTCAAGGGTATCTCCCCGATCTTCGTGCCAGATGACTTCGCATCGGCCAAAGACTCCATATGGAGTGGTAGCGACCGTTACCTGGAAAGTCTCCCCATGAGCCTCAAACTCGGCCTTGCCCGTCCAGTCGGACGTTAAGACGTGATACTCGTAACTGACCGGATGGGGCGGCCAGTGGAATTTGACCCGATGGTTTGGCTGGACGGCTTTGGTGTTGCCTCCATTTTTGGCGACGGCATCATCGATAAAACTCTCCAACTCGCGAAGGATATTGAGGGCGATTTCATCGATCTGGCCGATAGGTGGCATGGAACTAGTTTAGCGCAGGTTCGCTGGAGGGCGTTACGGCTTCAGCCAACACCCGATTCAAGCCTCGCCCTTAACCGCCTCGACGGTCTTGAATTGGAACTCGCCGTTGCCGTACTCCACTTCAACTAAAGACCCATCCTTGATGTCTCCACCGAGGATTGCTTGAGCCAAGGGATTCATGATCTCCCGTTGAATCGCCCGTTTTAGCGGCCTGGCCCCATAAACCGGATCGAATCCAGACGTCGCGAGATGCAAGTACGCCTCGTCACTCAGCCGCAAGTCGATGCGCCGCTCCTCCAGCCGATTGGTAAGTTCCTGGAGTTGGATTCGAACGATCTGCTTGATTTCGTTCACGCCCAGGGATCGGAAGACGATGACGTCGTCCAGGCGATTGACGAATTCGGGTCGAAAAAACATACGGACTTCATCCATCACCTTTTGTTTGGTCTGCTCCCAATTGTCCTCGGCAGTGAGCGGGTCGGCGTAATGATGCGAGCCCAAGTTGCTTGTCAGGATAACGACCGTGTTCTTGAAGTCCACCGTCCGGCCCTGACCATCCGTCAGTCTGCCATCGTCCATCAGTTGGAGAAGGATATTGAAGACTTCGGGATGGGCCTTCTCAACCTCGTCGAGAAGAACGACCGCATAAGGACGCCGCCTGACAACTTCCGTCAGTTGGCCCCCTTCTTCGTATCCGATGTATCCAGGAGGAGCTCCAATAAGGCGAGCCACGGAGTGCTTCTCCTGATACTCACTCATGTCGATGCGGACCATCGCCTTGTCGTCGTTGAATAGGAACTCGGCTAGTGCCTTGGCGGTTTCCGTCTTGCCGACGCCAGTGGGTCCGAGGAACAGGAAAGAGCCAATGGGACGGTTTGGGTCGCTTAAGCCAGATCTGGAGCGGCGAACTGCATCTGAGACCGCCCTAAGTGCCTCAGTCTGCCCAACAACCCGATTCTCCAGGAAATCCTCCATGCTGAGAAGCTTTTGCATCTCGCCCTGGAGAAGTTTGCTGACCGGAACGCCGGTCCATTTGCTGACGACCTCGGCGATATGCAAAAGCTTC
>JACMJO010000241.1 GCA_014380605.1 Fimbriimonadaceae bacterium
ATCCCAATTTCCTCCACAATACCGGCGGCGCTTGTTCCTTCAGTACGGAGAGCCAACGCTCCGGATAGGCGTCATCCAAGCAAGTCATCACCCGACCGATCTCGAAAAGTCTTTCGGCCCACGCCAGGGCTCCCGAACCGGATAATGCCGCCGCTTCTGCGAAAAGCCCTGTGCCTCGCAGAACGAATTCCGCCGATTCAAGCGAAGCCCGTTGCGAACGCATTGCTCCCACAACTGCCAGCCAACGCTTGCGATCCAGGTGCAACCCATGGACCGCACCCGGCAGATACAGGGCGGTTAAGACAATCGCCCAACCTTCATCCAGGTTCCTTCGTAACAAGACTAAAGTAGTATATCACGGAGATGATGCCGTGATTGCTTGATGAACTGATTCGATGATCATGGGGTGGGGCACAGAATCAATGAATCAAGAGATCAGACCATAAAAAGACCATCAAAAGACCATCCGTTCGCTGGCCTACTCAAATGTAAACACAACTTTGCCCGCTTCGCCCGCTTTCATCAGTTCCATCGCTTGCTGAAACTCGGTGAAGTGCATGGTGTGGGTGATAACGGGGTCGAGGTTGAGCTTGCCGGTCGCCAGAATCTCCGCCATTTGATCCCACGTCTTCCACAGGTTCCGACCAACGATGCCTTGCATCTCCAGGCCTTTAAAGATCACGGCGTTGAGGTCGATGGTCTGCCGATTCTGGCCGTAGACTCCGAGCATGGAGACCCGTCCGCCCGGGCGAGTGTGCTCGACCGCCAGCTCCAGCGAACTTGGGTGCCCACTCATCTCCAACGTGGCATCGAATCCCCCTGGCGCGAGGTCGCTTAGCTCTTTGGCCACATCGACCTCCATCGGATTCAATACCACATCCACGCCGACTTGCCGGGCGAGGTCGATTCGGTAAGGGCTGATTTCTGTAGCTACCACTTTCGACGCTCCCAGAACCTTGCAGATGGATACCGCGAACAGCCCGATCGGGCCCATGCCGGTGATCAAAATGGATTGATCCTTCACCGGTCCCGCCATCACGGTGTGAACGGCGTTTCCGAGCGCATCCTGGAAAGCCGCAATCTTGGTCGGGACGCTTCGGTCGGTGGGTCGGGCGTTGTCTTTGGGTATGACTACATACTCGGCAAATCCACCATCGACATCCACGCCCAGGATTCGTGTGTTGACGCAGACGTGGCCCTGGCCGCTCTGGCATTGTCGGCAGCGTCCGCAGACGATATGGGACTCGGACGACACGAACTGTCCAACCTGCCGCTCCGTGACCCCCTCGCCAAGTTCGACGATCGTGCCGCAGAACTCATGGCCGATGATTCGGGGAGGCAATATTCGGGATGCCGACCAGGCGTCCCAAGAGTAAATGTGGAGGTCGGTGCCGCAAACCGAGGCCGCCTCCAGCTTCAATTTGACAGTGCCCGGTTGAACGGACGGCTCAGGGGCATCGATAATCTCGACGCCTGGAGCGGGGCGCATCTTTGCGATCGCTTTCACCGGGTGGAGATTGTACCGCTCAACTCCGGGCCTGACGAATGGATTGTAAATCCGACCCAAACATGGCGAATAATGCAATCGCTATGTTTTCGCGATTGCTTCTCTTCGTATTGACTCTACTTCTGCTCGGCGGCTGTAAGGATCTCAAAGACCAACAGCTAGACGCCTACGTGGGGGACTCCCAAACCAAGATCGTCTACAAGAACGTGGGCAAGAACGTCGGTAAGGTGCCCAAGGATCGCCAGGTCAGCTTCCGTTCCCAATCCGAGGCGGTCGATCAAGGCTATACCCCGGAGAATGTTGCGGGAGACGGAGGCGGGGGTTCTGAGGAGTGATGGGGTGATGGAGCTGATCTGATTCCTTGATGAACTGATTTGTTGATAGGAACACTTCAGACGAATCGAGTTACAGAATCAGAATCAGATCATCAAAGCATCACCCAGTTCACCACATCCACCTCCATCACCCTTTCACCCAATTCACCCCCATCACAAAATCACCCCATCATCCCCAACCCCCGGGTATCCTGAACCCTGTTTTGAACCGGAGGAAGCAGCGCGGATGACCGAAGTGATCATGCCCAAGATGGGCGACGGAATGGAGGAAGGAACCCTCCTAGAGTGGCTCAAAAAGGAAGGCGATGCCGTCAAATCGGGCGAGATCATCGGCAACATCCAGACCGATAAGGCAACTTTGGAGCTAGAAGCTCCCGGAACGGGCGTTCTGAGCGGCGTTCTCATCAAAGAAGGAGAAACCGTTCCCGTCGGCCAAGCCATCGCCGCTCTTTTGAAGGAAGGC
The DNA here is from genome assembly GCA_014380605.1 of Fimbriimonadaceae bacterium. GTDB lineage: Bacteria > Armatimonadota > Fimbriimonadia > Fimbriimonadales > Fimbriimonadaceae > 55-13. The sequence goes on from JACMJO010000241.1 coordinate 2,306, forward strand.
GAAAAACTTCCCAGCGGTTGGGGAAGCGGAAAAGCTGCCGCCGTTGGCGAGGAGAAGCCCGCGAAAGAAGCCGATGCCGCATCGGCTAAGCCTGAAGAAACTCCAAAGCCTAAAGAAGAAGTAGAGGCAAAGCCCGAGTCCAAAACCACAGAACCCGAACCTGCGCCCACCAGCAATGGCGCCCCGAAGCCTAAGCCTGACGATCGCATCAAGGCCAGTCCCCTGGCTAAGAAAGTAGCCCGTGAACTGGGCGTCGAACTTGCCGGGATCGCGGGCAGCGGACCCGGAGGGAGAATTGTAGAGAAGGACGTCCGGGGCGCATCCAAAGTCAAGACTGCCGACAAGGTTGCCGCCGTAACCGCATCTTCCGAGGATCAGACGATCCAGCTCAACCGCCTTCGCCAGATCACGGCCAAGCGTACTACTGAGTCCAAGCAACAGGTTCCGCACTTTTACGTCACCGTCGAGGTCGATGTCGAAAAGATTCTTGGCCTGCGCGAGATGTTTGAGGAAGAGGAGAGCGGCAAAGTCAGCATCAACGATTTCGTCGTCAAAGCCTGCGCCCTTGCCTTGCGAGACATGCCCCAAGTCAACTCCGCATTCCAGGGAACGACGCTTCTCCAGCACGGCGGAGTCCACGTCGGGATTGCCGTCGCCCTCGACGATGGCTTGACGGTGCCGGTGGTCCTCAATGCCGACCAGCTTTCCCTACGCCAGATCAGCGCTAAGGTGAAAGACCTTGCCAAACGAGCCAAGGAGAACAAGCTTTCTCTCGACGAATTGAGCGGCTCTACTTTCGCCATTTCTAACATGGGAATGCTGGACGTCGACAACTTCCTCGCCATCATCAATCAGCCCAACTCCGCAATCCTAGCCATCGCCTCGGTCCGCAAGAAAGTGGTGGCGACGGTCGATGACGAGATTGAAATCCGCAGCCGCATGAATATCACATGCTCGTTTGACCATCGAGTGTCAGATGGAGCGGTCGGGGCCCGGTTTATCAATACGGTGAAGGAATACCTGGAGAACCCAACTCGCCTAATCAGCTAGCAGACCGGGCAAATCCGCCACTGATTCGATAAGGTGGGTGTGTGGATGGGCAGCCATCTGATCTTTGGTGTGGCTTCCTTGGCAAACGCCGACAACCATCCCGCAGCCCGCCGAAGTGCCTTGGCGAAGGTCCGAGGGGGTGTCGCCAACTTTGATAACCGAGGCAAGATCGGCCACCGCAAGTCGTTCCGTGAGTCGAAAGATCATGTCCGGAAAAGGACGGCCATTCTCAACTTCGTCGCTTGCAATCGAGGCGTCGATAAGCGCTTCCCAGGGCAGACGGCGAAGGAGGATGTCAACCGTCGCCCGGTCGAACCCAGTGTCGATGCCAACAAGGATTCCCTGCGATCGCAGCCAGCGGAAAGTCTCCGAGGTCCCGGGAATCTCTCGCACCTCGGGTGACTCTCGGTAGTGGCGAATCATCCTCTCTTGAAAATCGAGGTGAATCTCAACTTGTTCTTTCTCAGAAGCGCCAACTGCCAATTGCCGAACGGCCTCGGGTTTCGGAATTCCCATCAAAGACACGATTTGCTGGAACTCAACCTCGAATCCCCGCAAACGCAAGGCGTCGTCCAGGCAATGCGCAACGGCATCGTTATCTTCGACCGTCGTTCCAGCGAGGTCGAGTACTGCAAGCTTCCACTTCATGCCAATAGCTCCGTTCCGATCGCCAACTCGGTTAGGCCGAAAGAGATCGTCATGCCAATACCAGTCAGAACGTTGATGACGGTGACGCCCGATTCCGGCCTTTCGATCAAGAAGGACTCCTTTTCATGTTTTGGATAGTAGCCTTGCCATCGTTGGACAATTTCAAGGTCGCGCGTGGCAAGGAAAGTGTCGAGGTAGTCGAGGATGTATTGATCGACCTGTTCGTCGCTATAGGGGGAAAAGCTGAATCCGTATTCGTGCGAATCGCCGATCGTGAGGGTCCCATCTGCGTGTTGTGCGACGAGTAAGTGGATGTGGTGGGCGATCTGATTCGGCCATTGAAGGTTAAGCCTATCCTTCACCAAATGCAGAGAGCGACATTTGGCAAAGTTGCTGTAGTGCAGGAGCGTTAACCCCGCGCATAGGTGAGTTCCAATTCGATAGTCGAGATGCTTCGGCCGTGCCCGCAGCATCTGGAGCTTGCACAGTCTTGTGCCTCGCCCCCAGATTAAGTCCGGGTAGAGATCTCCCACAGTGGGTCCCAAACATAGGAAGATTTCCGATGCCTCGTAATAAGAGTTCGAAGTCGCAACCACGCCGGGCTCGACGGATCGCACCGATTCCCCGAAACGGAATTCGACGCCAAGCGACTCCGCAAGGTATCGGGTGAGTTGGTGAACGGTCGTTCTGGGGTCAACCGACAATTCGGAGGCGCTGTACATCGCGCCAAGCAAACCTTCCCGCCGGATTGCGGTGCTCAGTTTGCCTGCCTCGCTTGCGTCGACTATCACCGGGGTTTCTGAACCGTTCGGGACTTGGGACACAAACTCCTGAAGGACTTGAAGTTCATCTTCGTGATAGGCAAGGTGAAGCGATCCGCAGCGCTCAAACCAGATTCCGGCGTCGCGTAAGACCTCGAGCCAGAGATCTCGGCTCCTCAGGGCGATATCCCGCATCGGACCGATTGGTTGTCCAATTGGCCAGATCATTCCGAGATTGCGAACCGAAGCGCCGATCGACCTTTCTTCGCGCTCCAGGACCAGCACTTTCTTCCCCGTTTTTGCCAGGTGGTAGGCAGTGGTCAGCCCAATAATGCCTGCCCCAACGACGATCGCATCCCATCGTTTCATCACGCCCGAGCCTCCGCCCTGGAATACATAAAGGCAATGACGGCGCTTACCGCGGCGACCCCGGCTAAGACGGAGAAAGCGGTTCCCCAGCCCGAGGCTTCCGCCAATTTGGCGATGGCGTACCCGCTGAGGATGCCGCCGATGTAGCCAATCCCATCGACCCACCCGCAGGCGGTGGCGCTGGCGTCTTTCC
>JACMJO010000242.1 GCA_014380605.1 Fimbriimonadaceae bacterium
GATCAACGCCATCTACTTCAATCCGATCTTTAAGTCCCCCAGCAACCATCGCTATGACGCCAGCGATTACATGCGGGTCGATCCCGAGTTTGGAACCAACGAAGAATACTTCTCGCTGACAAAGATATTGAAGAAAGAGGGCATCCGCACGATGCTTGACTTCGCCTTCAATCACACTGCTATCGATTTCGCCCAGTTCCAAGATCTCCGAGACCAAGGCGAAGCGTCTAAGTTTAAGGGCTGGTACTGGGTCAAATCGTATCCAGTCTTGGTTCAGGAGAACCCAACCTACGAAGCGTGGTTCGGTTTCCCCTCGATGCCCAAGCTCAACGTAATGAATCCCGAGACGCACAAGTATGTGCTTAGCGTGGTCGATTTCTGGAAGCAGAACTCGGCCTTGGATGGACTTCGGCTGGATGTTGCCAATGAAGTCGACATGCGCATGTGGCGCTCATTGAGAACCCATGTGAAAGGGAGGTCTCCCAATACCTACATCCTTGGCGAAGAATGGGGCGACGCGACCAAGTGGCTGACTGGCGACCAATGGGATGCCTCGATGAATTATCAGTTCCGTGACGCATGCCTGAGGTTCTTTGCCGACCAATCGATCACGGCGAGCGAATTCGGGCGACGCCTGATCAAGAACTTCAACCAATACGCTCCCCAGGTCAGCCGGGTTCAATACAATCTTTTGAGCAGCCACGACACGCCGAGATTCTTGACTCTGTGCGGCGGAGACAAGAAGCGAACGCTGTTGGCGGCAACTGTCTTACTAACCTGGCCAGGCACGCCTTCTATTTACTACGGCGAGGAACTGGGGATGGAAGGCGGCAAGGACCCCGAGAATCGCCGTGGGATGGAGTGGGATCGAACTCAATCCCAGAACGATTTCTTGGCTACCTACAAGAGGCTCATTGCGTTGCGCAATTCCTCAAAAGCCCTCCAGTCGGGAACACCGACGATCTTGGCGTCATCGGACCAGAATCACACACTCGTTTTTTCCCGCGTCTTGGATCAAGACCAAGCAATAATCGCCCTCAACCGATCAGCGTCGCCACAACGTCTGACCGTTACTCTGCCAACCGAAATCTCGGCCCGCCGATTCGTCGATGCGCTATCCGGCGCAAAGCTGACGGCCTCGAAGGATCGGCTCGCCATTTCGCTTCCCCCCATGGCGGCAGCTGTGCTGTTGCCGACTGGAAGCACGCCCAAACTTCTCAGCGGAAGCTCAAAGGAGTCACCCGCAAACATTCAAATCACCCAACGCCAACTTGGCGCTCGGAGGAACTCATGAACAGTCAACGTCGACAGGGCTTTACGCTCATCGAACTCCTAGTCGTTATCGCGATCATCGCGATTCTCGCCGCTATCTTGTTCCCGGTCTTTGCTCGAGCGAAGCTTGCCGCCAAGAAGACGGCCGACCTCTCGAACGTCAAGCAAAATATGACGGCGGTCTTGATTTACACCAACGATTACGATGATATGATCGCGCCGTCAATCGAGTACGAACCCTACGTGTTCGCTGCGCGCATTCTGCCGTACACTAAGAACCGGGACATCTTCAAGAATCCTGCAAGTTCGGCGAAAGAAGGAACCATTCAAAGGAAACAAGGAGCAAATGGTGGTCCTTATGTCCTAAATCCGAACGATGCGTGCGTTGGACTTGGAACCTCGACAAAGACAATTGCCGAATATTACAACGATATCTATCCGCCGCTGGACTACGAGATCAACAAGTATCTGTTTGGATATGTTGGCGATCAGTGCCCCGGCGGTCAGTACGGCTATTTCGAGCCTGCACCGAACGCCACAAGCGGTGGTCCAGGAGGCTGGGGAGTAACGGGCATCGGCCCCGGATCGCTTAGTTTCACAAACGTTGCCAAGGTCGTGCTGTGGACTGACTTCCCAATATCCGGGCTTCAATATCCGGGTAACAACGTAGTGCACTTCTGGGGCAGAGGATTCAGCTTCTTTAGCGGACAGGCCAACGCTTCCCACATGGATGGCCATGCCAAATCCTATCCTGTGAATAAGCTGCTTCCCGGAATTAACGCAGACAACCTGAACTACAACTCATGCAGTAGCACGGAAGGTATCACGCCTCCGAACAACGCTTGGGCGGGGGTAGGTGGTCCTTGCAACGGCAAAAGCTACAACTGGTGGGGCACTAACTACGCCAGCGACGATAATAGTTAAACGCTTCGCACGTCAGGCCCGGGTTGTCCCGGGCCACGTAATACTTAGAAACATGAATAAGAACCTTTGGATCGCTAGCCTCGCCGTACTGGCCTGCATCGGCTGCAACGTTGGGAACGCTCCTGAGCCGATGAGCGAAGCGGAACTGAAAAGCGCCGTTGACAAGCTGCCGCCGCAAGACCAGATCAACTACATTAATTCCAGTCCAATGCCAAAGGATGTGAAGGAAAAAAGGATCGCGGAAATAAAGGCTAAAGCCGGGATGAACTAGTCATTGCTGAGCCTCTTGCTTGCGCTTTCGATGTCCCCTAAGAGCTACATCCCTGAGCCTTCAAGAGTGGTGGTTTATGAAGCCAATCTTCGCGCCCTTGGCCCGAAGGTTGGCTTTCAAGCATTGGCCAACCGGTTAGACTCGATCAAGCAACTTGGCGTTAACGTCCTGTGGATCATGCCGGTGCAGCCGGTGGGCAAGGTCAAGTTGGCAGGTGGACTTGGATCTCCGTATGCCGTTGCTGATTTCGACGCGATTAACCCGGAGTTTGGAACTGCGAACGATTTTAGGCGGCTCGTCGATTCGGCCCACAAACGGGGAATCGCCGTTCTTATCGATTGGGTTCCAAACCACACTGCCTGGGACCATCCCTGGGTAAAGGCTCACCCCGATTGGTACACGAAGGACGCGGCGGGAAACATCACCATCCCAGCAGGAACTAATTGGCAGGATGTTGCCGACCTTAACTACGGCATGGCGCCCCTCCGAAAGGCGATGATCCAGGCGATGCAGGGCTGGATCAAGCGCTACGACCTCGACGGATTCCGCATCGATACCGCAGATTATGTTCCTTTTGAATTTTGGAAGGAAGCGGTCCATAGCGTCCGATCGGCGTCTAGGCGACCCCTATTCATGCTTGCCGAGGGATTCCGAGCGGATCACTACAAGGCTGGATTCGACATAACCTTTGGTTGGCCCTTCTTTGATGGATTACGAGCGATCTATGGCGGAGCTAGCGCAAAGAAGCTGCAGGTTCACGTAGCGCAGGAAGCTAAGGACATCCCCAAGGGTGCAAGGCGGCTCAGGTTTACCACCAACCACGATAAGGCAGCGTGGGAAGGTACGACGCGGGAGTTCTTCAAGACGGATGTAGGCGCAAGAGGAGCTTTCGTCGCAATGGCCTTTCATGGAGGCGTTCCCCTGATCTATACAGGCCAAGAGGCCAACTGGCAGTCGAGAATTCCTATTTTCGAACATAGCTCAATTGACTGGATCGGAGAGGCGAGAGAAGGGCGGTGGATCGGGCAGTTGATGAAGCTCCGCGATTCAAACTTAGCGTTTCGAGAAGGGACTCTGGTCGATCTATCCACCGACGACGCCATTATCTTCTCCAAAAGTAAGGGCCGTAACCAAGCGGTCGTGATAGTCAACCCTCGTGATCGAGAGGTTATTGCTCCATTACCGGGACTGATTCACGGCGTTTGGAAAGATGGTTTGAGCGGCAAATCGGTCAAGGTCGTAAGTTCCATCAAGGTGCCCGCCTATGGATTTTTGATCTGGGTTAGGATGGTGACGAAGTAAGTCTTTGGCTCGTTGATTAGCTTCTGGCCCGCAGATTGCTTTGGCCTAGAGCATCTGTATCGTTCAGAATAGATAAAATCCATGAACTTCCTTGCTCAAACCGCTCCAACAGGCCTTACCGACGTGCTTCTGATTCCTGGCCTCTGCTTTATCCTTGGCCTTGGCTTGTGGTACGGCGGAATCCACTTCGAGAACCGCACCGAGAAATCTTGGCTGAAGTGGCTAGCTTTTGTTCCGCTGATCATTGGCGTTGTCATTGGGTTACAAATGACCATGCAGGCCGGAGACTACACTTACCAGCGACTATTGGGGAGTAAGAAGCTTGTTTATGGCCATTACCTGGCTCTAGCCCTGCCGCTAGGCGCCCTCATTACCGTGATCTGTTGGCATTTCTATCTGAAGAAAGGTCAATCCTACGATCGATTCTAGGGAACCAAGGGAATAGGGAACGAGGGAATCAGGGAATGAGTGTCCTGCAGAAAAAAAATCCGCAAGATTGGTCGGCTAGCCAGCGAGCCCCCGCATCCCCTCGGTCCTGATTCCTTTATTCCCTACTGACCTCATTCCCTCGTCTCTTCCCCATAATAGGCATATGAAGTCCGTTCCTAGCAAAGGCGCTCCGTTGCGAGATGAGATCGATAAATTTAAGGTTGGCTTAACCACGACCCAGGCTCCGTTCATCGAGGAACAACAAGCGAAGGGCAACCTTTACACGTTCCAACCCTATGACCTCTATTCCGAAGAGAACCACGAGGCGTGGCGCAAGCTGTTCGCTCGCATGGAACCGCGATGGAAGAGATACGCCAACGAACATTTTCAGGCAGGGATCGATGCTCTATGCCTAGATCCAAATCGAGTTCCTAAGCTTGAAGAGGTCAATGAATTCCTGAACCCCCTCACCGGGTTTAGCGCGAAGCCGGTCAGCGGCTACATACCTGCGTTCTTGTTCTTCGATTGCCTTCGCAACCGAGAATTCCCAACTACAATCACCATACGCAGTTCGGACAAGCTCGACTATCTGCCCGAGCCCGACATCTTCCACGACATCGCCGGACACGTTCCCATGCACACGGATCGAGCATTCGCCGATACGTTGGTTAAGTTCGGTGACTGTGCCCATACGGCCGCCGAGGTGGTTCGAAGCATCAAAGACCATGACGAACAAATTCGACGGTTAACATCGATCATCAAGGCGATGGCCAGATTCTTCTGGTTTACCGTGGAATTCGGTTTAATGAATGATTCAAGGGGTCAAGGCTTAAAAGCCTACGGTAGCGGCCTGCTTAGCTCTTTTGGAGAACTGGCTCACAGTCTAGAATCACCTACCGTCCAGCGGTTCCCAATCCAGCTTGAGTGGGTGATCAACCAGGGTTTTGAGATCGATCACTACCAGCCCCTGCTGTTCAGCGTTGACTCGTTCGATCATCTTTTCTCCTTGGTGGACGAACTTGAAAAGTGGATGCTCGATGGTCGGTTGAACAACGTCGCACCAGGTGAGCCAGGAGTTAGCCAAGAAGATCTGGATAGTTTTTTGGGGTAGCTAGGGGTAAATCGTGAATTGTCAGTCGTGAATCGAGATAGGTAAGAGCCAATTTTCGAATCACCATTCACGATTTACCATTCACAACTTACTTAAAGAAATCGAACCCTTGCAACCGATCCCTCACCGCCGCCAAGAACTGACCGGCTACGATGCCGTCTATGATTCGGTGGTCGTAGGTTAGAACCAAGTGCATGATCGAGCGGATAGCGATCATGTCTTCGATGATGACGGTTTGCTTTCGAATCGCATATGCTCCCAAGATTCCGGCTTGTGGCGCGTTGATCATCGGAGTCCCAAAAAGCGCCCCATAGGTTCCTGGGTTGGTCAATGTAAACGTCCCGCCCTGAACGTCAGCAGGCTTGAGACTGTTTCCTCGAGCAGATTTAGCGATCCCGTCCAAGTCCTTCGCAATCTCGATCAGCGACTTCTTGTGGCAATCTCGAATGACCGGAACGATCAGCCCATCTTGACCCTTGGCTCCCAACGCTACGGCGATGCCGATATGGGCGCCATTGTTTTTGACCACCTGGAAGTCCTCGCGGAGGCTGGAGTTGACGATTGGGTGCTCCAAGAGAGACTCGGCAAGCGCCTTGATGAAGAACGGCGTGTAGGTGAGTTTGACGCCATATTGCTCCAAAAACGCATCCTTGTTTCGCTCCCTAAAGGCGACCATGGCGGTGACGTCGCACTCCGTGATGGTGGTGACCGTCGGGATCGCCGCGCTTTTCACCATGTGTTCGGCGATCATCTTGCGCATGCCGACTAGCGGGTAAGTCTCTTGGTCCGGCCCGAAAACGGTGGGCTGGATAGTCTTGGGTTCAAACGTCGGCTTGGGCTCTTGGGTCTTTGGCGTTGTGGTCTTATGGCCGCCCGCAAGATAGGCTTCGACGTCTTTCTTCGTAACTCGGCCGCCATTGCCAGTCCCGGGAATTCCAGCGAGGTCGGCGTCGCTTAGGCTATTGGATTTAGCGATGCTGCGCACGACCGGCGTGTACCATCTTCGTTCACCGTCGGCTGATGCGGCGGGATTGATCCCGGTCTTGGGTTCTTCAGCCTTAGGTTCCTCGACGGCTGGAGGCTCGCCATTTGCTGACACCGTTGGATTCAGGGCCGATGCAGTGGACTCTGAAGCCGCTGCGCCCGCTGCAGAATCCTCGATGATCCCCATGGCATGGAAGACCTCGACTTGCTCACCCTCTTGGATGAGGATTTGCGATAGGACGCCGCTGGCAGGCGCACCTAATTCGGTGTTGACCTTGTCGGTCATGATCTCGACCACCGGCTCATCTTCCTTAACGAACTCACCAACCTTCTTGAGCCAACGGCTCACGGTGCCTTCGTGTACGGACTCGCCCAGTTCGGGCATCAAGATCTCAACGGCCATGCGGCTATTTTACCGATGTAAACAGGGTCGGGTTTTAGGTTCCTCGGTTTTAGGTTTTGTCCAGGTAGAGCGTTCCCTCAAGGGTCGTCACGGCATAGCCCTTCAACAGCACGCGTGCGCCCAGGAATTCCACCCGGACAAAACCTCCGCGCTCTGATGCCTGGTACCCGACCATCTCGGTTTTGCCGAGCCTCTTCGACCAATAAGGAGCCAAAAGGCAATGGGCGGAACCGGTCACCGGGTCTTCAGGGATGCCGACATTTGGGCCGAATAGGCGCGATACAAAGTCTTGTATATTAGATTCGCTCTTGGCGGTGATGAGAACCGCCTCGCGGCCGAGCCCTGCTATGGCCATCAGGTCCGGTTGGAACGAGCGGACGTCCACTTCTGACTCAAGCTCCACCATCCAGTACATCCAATTGTCCCCGACATAGTTCAGCTTCTTTCCCAGTGCGGTTTCGAAAGGTTTGACGTCTAAGACCGGCTCAGTTAACTCGGCCGGGAAGTCGAGCACAATGAGTTCGCCTTGCTTCGTCGCTTTTAGTTCACCCGACTTGGTTTGGAATCGGATTTCACCTTGGGCCTGCTCGGTCGACCAAAGGACATGTGCGGAGGCAAGCGTCGCGTGCCCACACATCTTTACCTCTTTCATGGGAGTGAACCAGAGAAGTTCATAATTGCCTTCGCCAAGCTTCGTCAGGAAGGCCGTCTCGGCATGGTTCATCTCCATCGCGATCTGTTGGCGGATCTCGTCGGATATGGGGTACTCGAGGACGCAGACCCCAGCGGGGTTACCGCGAAATGGCTGGTCCGTGAAGGCGTCGACGACGTAGATTGACTGATGCACCTAGATATTCTGGTTCAGCATTGGGGGCTGAACCAGATACAGTTGCGACAGGAAGCTATTTGTTGACCAACTCGCGCAGGTCTTCTTCATCGACCTCCTGCTTCGTATCCGCCATCTTCACGAACTCATTGTAAAGATGCTCAAATCGGTCGGCATTGAAGTCAAAGCCCATCTCATGAAGCCTAAATTTGAGGCCATGCCTACCGGATCGCGCCGTCAAAATGATCTCGCTTCTATCCGCACCGACCAGTAGCGGGTCAATGATCTCATAGGTTGAGCGATCTTTGAGGACTCCGTCCTGGTGGATGCCACTGCTGTGTGCGTAGGCGTTTGCCCCCACGACCGCCTTGTTCCGTTGCACGACCATGCCCGTCAACTTCGCGACCATACGGGAGATTGGCAAGAGCTTTTTGGTGTCAACGCCAGTTTGACAGTGAAACTTGTCGCTTCGGATGTAGAGCGCCATAATCACCTCTTCCAAGGCTGTATTTCCAGCTCGTTCCCCGATGCCGTTAACCGTAACTTCAACCTGCCTTGCGCCCCCCATCACCCCGGCGAGCGTGTTTGCGGTCGCCATTCCCAGGTCGTTGTGACAGTGGCACGAGAAGATGGCTTTGTCTGAGTTCGGAACGTTCTCGATAATGCCTTTGATCAGGTGGTAGTACTCGTTTGGATACGTGTAGCCCGTGGTGTCAGGAACGTTGATCGTTGTCGCTCCTGCCTTGATGACTTCTTCGACCACTCGATAAACATAGTCTGGATCAGCTCGTCCAGAGTCTTCCATGAAGTACTCGATGTCGTCGGTGAACTTACGAGCATGCTTCACGGCCCGTACTCCGGTTTCTAGAGCTTGGTCGGCCGTCATCTTCAGCTTGAACTGCAGGTGATTCTCGCTGACGCCTAATCCAGTATGGATGCGGCGACGCTCGGCGGGCTTCAGGGCTTCTGCGGCGACTTCAATGTCTTTCTCGCGAGCGCGGGTCAGGCCGCAGACCGTGACGCCTTTGAGTTCAGTTGCAAGCGTGTGTACGCTCTCAAAGTCGCCAGGGGAACTGATCGGGAAACCGGCTTCGATGATATCCACGCCAAGGTCCACGAGTTGGCGTCCGATTTCAATCTTCTCAGTCACGGATAGGCGCACGCCGGGACTTTGCTCGCCGTCGCGCAGGGTGGTGTCAAAGACTAAAACACGGTTACTCATGGTTGGTGGGACCTCATCGCTATTATACGTTTTCGGTCCGTGGACTCATTGCTGGGTTAACAAGCGCTTCGCGTAGAATTGGCGAGTGATGATCTGGTGTAGATGTCTTCTTGCTTTGTGGTTGGCTGCCACGGCGGCAATTGCTTATGCGCAGACCACTGCGACGCCCGAGCAGTGCCGTGCCCGCCTGGATACAGTGGTAGACAAGCTCTTGAAGACAGAACAGCCGCGACTTTTTGCCTGGCATCTTCGATCGCTCAAGGGGTTAGCGCATTCTGAGTTCGCCAAGCTCATTCTGCAGATATCGCAGTCGCCAGGACAGCCGGTCGAGGCTCGGGAGAAAGAGTATGTGGAGTTCGTCACCCGGATTGCGGAAGGCCTAGAGACGGATGGAGCCGATCCAAATGCTTACCTGAAGGACGGACGAAGAGGGCTCGTACTCGCTCGGCCCTCGGCCACCGATGGAAGCCTTCAATACATGATGGTAGACCTTCCAAAAGGATGGGATCCTTCAAAGCCTTATCCTTTATTTGTGGGCCTGCACGGTTCGGGCCCGGATAACCCGTTGGCCTACCCAAGTTACTCGGCTGCTCCACAGAAGCAGCCCATTGGAGAAGCCCCAGTCCACCCGACCAGCCAGATGATTCGGTTGGCGCCATGGGGACGGGGGAACCGGGCTTGGCGCGGAGATGCGGAGCGAGACTTGTTTGAGGCGCTGGAGCTTTTGCAGACGTTCGCCAAAACCGACACCGATCGCTGGTACCTCACCGGGCATTCCTCGGGAGCTGACGGTGCGTGGGCGATCCTGCAGCATACGCCCGACCTTTGGGCCGCAGCGGGTTTGCAGTCGGGAAGCATGGGTTGGGGAAGGCCCGGATGGGGGCTCATCCCGAATATGGCGTACGTTCCCACCCATTGGCTAATCGGCGAAAACGATAATTTACCCGGACGAATACCCGACAACAAAGAGGCCTATCGCATTCTAAAGGAGATGGGTGCGGAGACGAAGCTGGTGATCCTGCCCGGGGTCGGGCATTACCCACTTTCAGAAGCGGGGTTGGATGAACACACTCGGTGGCTTGTCGGCCATACCCGCAAGCGACCAGACCGTTTTTCCTTCATCATCGACCAGCCTTTCCATCCTGGGGTCTGGGGGATTCAGGCCACGCGCGAACTGACCGGAAGTCGCTTTTTAAAAGAGCCCTGGGCAAGCTTCGATTGCGCGATCAAGGGTCAAGAGGTACGAATCAAGACAACTCGTCTCAAGGAGATAAGCATCGATCTAGCGGCGCTGAAGATGAAGGGGTCAGTGCGAGTTTGGGTTAATGGGAAAGAGGTTCACAACGGTCCGATTCCGGAAGAAGCGTTTGTTGTCAAAGGTTTATAGTCGCTAGCCCGGAAGAGGGGCAGTTGTGCATCACTGAACACCGTTCCGTGGCTGTAACACTGAAGGTGTGCCGCAGGGTTGTGCGGTAGAATTTGCCCTGAAATCACATGACCACCGTCGACATTAACATCACTGCGGGCAAGGACAGCGTTGGGGAGCCTTGGCTCTGGAGATTGGGGCGAGAGTTTACGAACCTCAAGTTCACGGTCAAGAAGGCAAATATCGATGTGGATTTCGGCTGGGTTCAGCTTGAACTGGAAGGGCCGGTCGAAGAGATTCAACGCGCTACCGCATGGCTAATGACCACCGGACTGCATGTGGAAGCCCTCCAGCGCGCCGTTGGTGCATGAGCGAACTGGCGCCTTACGTCCCGGAAGACTTCGACTCCTTTTGGGCGCAAGCCATGGCCGAAGCGAACTCGGTTCGCCTTGACTTCCATCGCAGTCTCAAAAACGATTTCGACCTGACCGGATTCAAAGTAGAAACGATTGACTTTCAAGGCATGACGGGCCGTGTGCAAGGCTGGTTTGCTTATCCCGAAGGAGCCCGTCGACTTCCCAGCTTCATTTGGGTTCCACCTTACGGTAGAGAGTCCTTATTGCCGGACAAGTACGGCACGCGCGAGGGTTTCGCCTCACTAAGCTTGAACTTCCATGGCCATGAGGCTTTCCATCAGGAGAAGTACGCGATCGAGCGCGGCTACTTTGCGGAGGGCGCAGACGACCCGGAAACGTGGGTGTTCCGTAGGATGTTCCAGGATGCGGTGATCGCGACCCGGGTACTTCAAGCCCAGATCGAAGTGGACGAAGATCGAATCGGCGCGATGGGCATGAGTCAGGGTGCAGGAATCTCCATTTGGTTGGGAGCCCATTGCCCGATCATCGGCGCGGTGTGCGCCGATATGCCGTTCTTGAGCGGGATCAGCCACACCATCATGAAAACGGTCTATCGCTACCCGCTGAAGGAAGTGCGCGACTTCATGAACGAAATCCCTTTGGGCGAGGCCCGGGTCCTGAACACCCTGAGCTACTTCGACACCATGAACCAAGCCACCCGGTGCCAAGTCCCGACCCATGTCTCGCTGGGATTGAAAGACCCGGCCTGCCGCCCCGAGACGGTGCGGGCCACGTTCGATGCGTTGCCGGGGAAGAAGAAGCTGGTGGAGTACGATTGGGGCCACGATTGGCATCCGGACATGGTTGAGAGCAATCGAAACTGGTTGATTGAGAATTTCGGATGAAAGTCCTTCAGGTTGCGAGTTCCCTCTACGATTGGGGCGGGATCGAGCGATATGTCCATTACTTGGATGAAGGGCTCACGGGTCGTTCACACAGCGTCACCGTGGTTTGTCCGCCGGGATCGCCGCTCGAGCAGAGGTCGGCCAAGAAAGCGATTTTCGCGAACAAGGGCCAATTTTCTGCCCGCACCTACCTGGCCTATCGATTAATCGGGAGAGAGACCAAACCCGACATCGCTCACATCCACTTCAGCCCTGACTTTATCATGCCTGCCTTGGCGCTTCGGCAGACCTGCAGGGCGAAGATCATCATGACGAGGCACCTCGTACTTCCTTGGTCGCCTTCCAAGGTTCGGCGGTACACAAAGCTTTTCGACCACATCATCCCGGTATCGGGTGCAGTCGAGCGGAAGTTGGCGGAATCAGGAGTGCCAGAAGCCATGATGACGGTGGCGAAGGCGGGAGTGCCCGATCCGGCAATTGAACCCGCCCCACTCTTGGAAGGTCCACCGAGGGTCGGGGCGTTTGGAAGGTTGGTCAAGGAGAAGGGGTTCGACGTCCTGATCCAAGCTGCCACGATGGCCCCAGACATTCACGTCGACATCTACGGCAGTGGACCTGCCGAGTCCGAATTGAAAGCGCTTGCTGTGTCCACCGGCGTCCAAGACCGCATTACCTTCCATGGCCAAATAACCGACGTTGCCGCGGCAATGAACCAAGTCGACTTGATCTGTGTGCCAAGCGTGTGGGATGAGGCGTTCCCGTATTCGATCCTTGAAGCGATGGCAATGGCACGTTCGGTGGTGGCGTCTAGGGTCGGAGGCGTCCCGGAGGTTGTGCAGGAAGGGGTCACGGGTCGCCTATTTGAACGTCAGAATCATCAAGAGTTAGCCTCAATTCTCAAGGAATTCGGAAACGATCGGACTAGGCTTGTCAAAATGGGAGGTCAGGGGAGAGAAGTCCAGCAAGCCGAATACACCATCCCCAAGATGGCGGAGCGCATCGAGGCGGTGTATCGGAAGGTTTTAGGGTGAATTTGGGACCCCGGGAACTGGATTGGGAACGATCTGCTTTAGAACGAACGAAGGATATGATAGTGAACTCGCGGATTCTGGTTGTTCTGGTGGCGTTTTTGACGCTTATCGGCGGCGCATTTGCCCAGGGCAAAGAGTATGCGAAGTGGACAGCCAGCTTCGAGCCAACGGATATTCGGGCGGGCGAATCTGGCCGAGTCCTCGTCAAGGTCAAGATCGACCAGCCTTGGTACATGTATGGAACCAAGGAGTTCAAGAGCGACAACCCACTCGATACCTTCCCGACCAACCTTGCTATCAAGCTCAAGCCGAACGCCTCGATCGAGCAGAACGGGGAGCTGGTCACACCCAACCCTCACGAGAAAGTAGACAAGAATTTCAATAACCTCACGGTCGAGTACTACGAGAACGAAGTCGTTTTTGCCATTCCCGTGAAGGTGAAAGATGGGGTCGTGGGCAAGCAGAAGCTCGACCTGATTTACAGCTACCAGGTTTGCAAAAAGGGCCTTTGCGACATTCCCCGAGGCGATCAGCCGCTCTCCGTGGATTTTGAAACTCAGTCTGGGGAGGCAAGAGAAGCCAGATTGGCCGCGATGACCGCCCTTCCCAATCAGCCCGCCCAAGTTTCAGAATCTGGATCGCCAAAGGATGGAGCGGCTCCGATTGCAGGTCAAACCAAGCCTGAAGACATGTCGCTCGGTGCCTATCTGTTGTTCTGCTTCGTTGGCGGACTCGGAGCGTTGTTATTCCCGTGCGTCTTCCCCATGATTCCGGTCACGGTGAGCTTCTTCAGCAAGA
>JACMJO010000243.1 GCA_014380605.1 Fimbriimonadaceae bacterium
AAAGGCAGGAAACGAATGGAAACTGAGGAAGAATTGGCCCTGAGCCGCGAACTAGACGCTGCAAAAGAGAAAATGATTGCAGTGTCTCAAGATGCAATTCAGAATCCTGGCCTCAAATGGATGTACTCCGTCTCTCAAGAACACTTTATCTCGTATTCCGATCGATACTACGGATCGACATTTGAATTGGAGACCTTTACCTATCACTTCATGCGTCGACTCGGATTGGTAGGTCCGGCAAAGGATCCAGACACCAAGCAAATTGCTCCTGGATCGTACACATTTATTATGTCGAGTCGCGAAAACGCAATGGCTCTCTTGAACATGATCATGAACGATTTGACTGGGCAAGGCGGGCTGGACGATGATTACGAGCCCCTGGATCCCATCGAAGGAATGTATATTCTCAAGAAAGCTGCTGAAGACAAGCATTTCCGGATGTTCGTGTCGCCAACACTATCGGCGATTCCATTCATAATTTCGGATCCCTACGATGAAGATAAAGCGAAGGGCTTCATTACGTTCCTGATTAGTGGAGAAGAGGCTAGGGATACGCTTTACGCCATCCCGATGCCTACCGAGTACACCCAACAAGTAATGACGCAGGCAATAACCCCCTTGATGAGGGGCCAGATTGAGCCCGATAGCGAGATTGATTTGGCGAGAGAAATCGATCGGTTGGCTGTGGATAGTCGCCGTGTCGCTGGGTACACGAGCTTCAAGGGCGTGAGCTAACTTAACGAGCGAACTCGTCGAAACTGATCGGAACCTTGAGGGCTTTGAACAGCAGGCGTTCAATTTGTATCTAGCGCTAAGTCTAATGAGTGTCTGATCCGATAGTGGAACAGATGTTCCGGTTCGAATCGCATGCAGACGCGCTGCCATCCTCAGTAGCCCGTACGAGGACTCGAACTTGGGTTAGCTATGGCCACCATGGTTCGGAAGCGACCAGGTCTCGGTCTAACAAAGCAACCCCATCCCTGAAAACTACTGGTGCATACCGGTTGTTTTCGGTTGCTTGCTCTTCTGTGCCAATGCCTTGCTCAACAAACGTTTCATAGGTATCGAGAACATCCTGCGGAGCGAGCGCTTCATCCTCTAGTTCCTGGGTTCTGTAAGCCTGCAGGTAGATCGATCTACTCATGCCCAAAACATATCGCTTGTCATCAAGGATGTACGGAACGGATTCTCTGGGGAAAACGAACTCGCCCAAACCTGGTACGGCTGTGGCATAGAGCCGCGGTCTTGGGAGGTGTAGAAAGGGATATTCGCTGGCAAGCAAGAACCAGTTCTCAAGACCACGCCTAATCGAGCTTACAAGGACGTGCTGACGTCCGGGAGGTTGCCCGGGGCTCGTGCACAGAACCTGCAGCGCTAGACTATTCGTTGGAGAGATCTGCGTTCCGACGCTAAAGCCGGTATTAATCGACACTCCAGAAACGGAAGCGCCTAGCCAAGGTGCTACCTGATGCCTGTACCCAGGGACCACTTCACGACTCCAGAGGTTGTTTGTCGCCGAACTCTTGTAGTCAGCGAAGCAAGGTGGCACGGTAGCTCCAGTCGCAAAGACATCAGGAGTTTTGGTTGGCTGCAGCCCCGCAAGCGCGATCCGATTTCCAAGTTCCGAAAAATGTTCGAACCAGGTGTACCCCCTTTCCTCAAGAAGAAGTCGCCCAAGTCCGGCTCCAAATCTGGACCGCCGACCGGTGTCCATGTTATCGACCAAAACGTTGAGGTCTACTTGGAGCCCTCGGTTACGAATTCGGATATCTCCGAGGTCTTCGAGCCAGAAACCGATCGGCCTGAGGAAGGGAAACTGCCAGCGTAGGCTGACACTCCGGGCCATCGACAGGTATAGCTTGGCAAGAGAATAACGCACCGGATTCATGTCGGGCGCAGCCCTTGGTGTTGGGATTCTCCCCGGAACAGGAGGATGCTGAACGGCGAGCCACTTTGTGATTTCCGCGCTCAACAGTTTAATCATGGTAGGTGATCCAATCGATCTGGATATTGTCGCGTCCTTGGCATTTTAGATCGTTCGCGGCAAATGGGTGAATCGGTTCCAAGGATATCGCGTTTGGTGTTGACCTTGGTGTTGATCGCCGGTACTTCACAGCAATGCCAGGAAATGAAAGAGCAGCCCGTTGAATCTAAACGGGCTGCATGGGATCACTTGGACGGCGGTAGCTCATCACTCTTAATCAGCGGATCGCAAGTTTGGAAGTCAACATGAAGTTCGACCACTCCAATACCAAGGGACTAGCCAAAAGGCGTTCGAGGTGGTATCGGGACACGGCGGTGTAACCTAGCTTCTGTCGTCAAACTACTGAAGCTAACCGTTCGAACGATCTCCTGAAGTTGGTTAAGTCGCAATGGTGCCGTCTTTAAGTGGCGGGTTCCTTGAACTAATCAGCTCCTGGGACGACGACTCGATCTGCTCTAGCATTTGCCAGCATGAACTTCTTCTTCGTTTCTGTTAGTAACGAGCGGGACGTACCAGTTGAAACACAGAGATCTTGAGCGGCTCAATATCTGGGGCCCTCGATGTCCATCTCTCTGAACCGTGCTGTTTCTGGGTCTTCCAGCCAGGATGGAGATTGATCGCCATCGCCAAGCTGGCTGATCATCAAGCGTGTTGTTGCCATTAATAGGGTTCGGAAGTCATCATGGTTGGGCTCTGCGAACGCGGGCAATTGCCCGATCTCCCTGAGCCTAAAATCTAAAGAGTCGAATTGATAGCAAATATGGATCTTGCCGGCAGCGTCCGTTCCTCGCTTAAAGGGGATGGTTCCGACCTGTAGCTCCGACATGTAAAGCCAGTGAGTGGCTAACTCCTCGAACTGCGCGAGGTGAAGTCGCTCGTCTATGTAGAGATCAAAAAAGTAGTTGCCGAGCATCGAGGCGTAGCCCGCATCGAAAGATACGAGCAAACCGATGTGATCCATGCGGAGAGCAATGGCGCCCCCGATCGTGTTCGTTGCTAATCCGAAGCGGTCCTTTGGATCGGGGTGGATCTTGACCCGGTACAGCCTCAACGATACGGGGAACTCGCCAGGAGGGCCGATCTGCAACTTGCCGAGCAAAGTCTGAATTGCTGCGTGCATGAACTGATAGTCGTCTGTGCGAAGAACTTCGCCTAGCGCCTCCTTCTTCTCACCGGGGGCAGCATGGATGTAGTCGTGAAGGAGCGTCGTGTACAAAAGCTTGGCGGTCCAAACCGCTAACTCCTCGATCGTCGCGTCGTGATTCTCGATTTGGGTTTTGGTGAAAGCCTTATGAATTTTCGATTCCAATATCTGCAAGTGTCGGGTGTTGCACGTGCGACATGCCGGAACGGTGAACTTGGAATAGGGGATTTTCTTACCCAAGAATGGGCTTGTGATCTTTTCGCCCTTCAATCCAGACTTCTCAATTAGCCATTGCGGATAAACGTGTTCCTTGGTGCGGTTCGACGCGTCAAGGTCGACTCCGCAGACGAAACACTCGTTCGCAACTTACCGGCCCTCGCCAAACGGATCGTATAGGCCCTTTAGGAAGAGGGAGCCCATCCGCTAAGAAGTCGCACCCGCTAGTGGCTCGGCAACAACGGTGGCGTTGACAGTGGTGGCGTTCTTGGCCAATTTCTCCAAGTACTCATCCGCGAAGTCGGTGGTTAGCCTCGTCCACAGGAGGTAGTGATCAGACATCTGCCAGGTTCGCCATTGATTGAATGGTTGCGCGTTTCTGCCCGGCTTCTTCTTGATCAGATCTTGGTAGTCGGATTCCTTGTTGAAAACCACATCGTAAAATTTGACCTTGCCCGCCGCCACACCCGGCGTCTGGCGAACTAGACCATCGGGTGAGAAGTAGGCGATCTGGTCGTAGTGCTTATCCTCGTTCTGGTTGGTGGCGATGCTCTTGATGCCGTCGGCCACTTGGAATCCCGTGCCCTCAAGCGCTGCCATTGTGCTGTGGCCGGGCCCGACAATGTTGAAGTCTCCGAGGATGATGGTGTTGGCCTTTTCCTTCTTGGCCCGCTCGATGAAGAAGTCACCGATCGCCTTGATCTCCGCGATCCGCTTCTTCATCTTGTCCCCGCTATCGGCTCCGTAGTAGAGGTGAACGGTGCAGAGGTCGACCTTGAGCCAGCCCGCTTGGAACGAGACCACGAATGGGCTCCGCACGAACTGCGCATCCTGAAGGATCTGCCTCTTCTTCGGGAGGACGATCTCGCCGGCGATGCCGCGGAACTGGACCTTTCGCTTGTCATAAACAAACGCCATCCGCTCGTCGTTGCCGCCGTCGTACTCGGAGGTGTCGGTCGCGATGAAATCGTAGGAGGGCCCCAGGATCTGCATCATCTTACGGAACTCGCCCATATTCCGGTTGACCTCTTGCAGGGCGATGAGATCGAAGTTAGAGAGGATCTCGGCGATGTAATACAACGACTCGGGCAGGCGCGGCTGAGGATTGAGGCGCTTCCCGCCGAAGTCTCGGATGTTCCAAGTCGCCAGCCTGATTTCGCTCTCGTTTCCGCGCTGGGGCAGCTCCCGCATGAAGGCGCGAAGGTTGATCAATTTTTGGGATGCGAACGAGCATCGCTCGCCAAGTCTTCTAAGTCCAGGATAGTAGGGCATGATTCCACCTCCTTATACAGTTAGACAAACTTTAGGAACTATCCTTCTCGGAACAGAAAAACCTTGCGCAGCTTTGATCCTATCAACTTGCGGATGACATTACATGATCGCTACGAAAATCGGTACATAATGTCCCAGGTATGCCGGCTCGCAAGAAGCTTGATTCAAGGACAGAGACCGATGTGTTGGTTAGATCGGGGCGCAGATGTTGCCTGTGCTTCCACCTGCAAGGCGACGGTGGCGTCAAGAATGGGCAGATTGCGCATCTTGATAAGGACCGCACGAATGACGCCGACGACAATCTCGCCTTTCTCTGCTTGGATCATCACTCGGAATACGACTCCATAACCAGCCAGAATAAGGGGCTCACAAAGCCCGAGGTCAAAGTGGCCCGAAGCAAGCTCTACGCTTACATCGAGCGGGGATTCCCCACCTTCATCATCTCACTATCGGGGCGGTACGACCAATCCAAGAAGGGGATGGTCGATGCCGCGGTCGCGAACCTCCGCCAGATTCTGGGAGACGACAACATCCACCTCATCGAGGCCCAGGCGGGGTCGATCCTGTTGAGGCTGCAAAGTTCGCGAGGAGCCTTTGAGAAAGCCCGAGACCTCTTCAGGCGGGGGGAACTATCGGAGTTAGCGGGATTGGAAGTGCTATCGGTCCGCGAGCCAAAGAACATTGTCTTGTGCCTGGACGGGACGGGCGATTGGCTCGGAACCGGGAAGACCAATGTCGCCCAAATCTACGACGTGCTGGATAAAGAGAAGCAGGCTTGCTTCTACGACGGTGGCATCGGGACCCTCACCGATCCCAAGGCGCTTAGCAAGATCGGGCGTATGGTCCTCAAGCTTCTCGACCTTGGCGCCGCCACGAGTCTTCGCGAGAAGTCGCTGAATGCCTACATCTTTCTTGTCCGCAACTACGAACCCGGCGATCGCATCTACATGTTTGGCTTCAGTCGAGGCGCAATGACGGCTCGTCTGGTCGCCGCCATCGCCCACAACATGGGCGTATTGAGGCCCGAGAACGAGCACTTGGCGGCCTATGTTTGGCAGAACATTTCCTCGGTTGGAGACAAAGCGATTGGTGTGTTCAAGCGCACCGCAAATCGAATCAAGAACTCCTTCTCTACCAATCGCAAGGCGCTCTCGGACGACGCCCCAGGCATCCGTGTTGACATCACCTTCATGGGGCTGTTCGATTCGGTCAGTTCAGTCGGCGTAATCGGCCGCTTCAACACCTATCCAAACACGGATCACAACGACTCGGTCCTGCGCGTTTGCCACGGGGTCGCGATCGATGAGCAGCGCAACGTC
>JACMJO010000244.1 GCA_014380605.1 Fimbriimonadaceae bacterium
CCCGACGGCGTCTCGGTGGCTGATGCGTCGCTTTTGAAAAAGCTTGAGCTGATCGTCGCCGGGATTCCCAATGTTCCGCTGAATGCCATCAAGGAAGATCTTCGCGAACGCTTCACCGAGCTGGTCAAGGAACTGGCGACCGTCGAGGGGTTCGCCACGACCGTGGCATTTGTGCTGGCGGGATGGGTGGCGGCGCAGGCGGCGGGGCCGATCGCCTGGGCGATTACCGCTGCGTTGATCGGCATAGCGGCAGTGGCGCTCAAGGACCGGCTCTACGAATGGCTGGAGAAGTTCGCCAAGTTCATCAAATTTGTGGCCAACGCCAAGACCGAGGCGGACATCCAGCGGTGTTCGCTGCTGCTGGCCGAACTGATCATATTGTTCGGGGTCGGTGCGTTCATGACCTTTATCGCCAAGGCAGCGGGCAAGAAGAGCAAGCGGACGCCGAACAAGCCCGAGGAAGAACTCAGGACGGCGCCGCCAAAACCGGTAGCGGCGCGGCCGACAGCGAGGCAGTCGGAAATCGATGCGAAGAATCTGGCCGGCCCGAATGCGAGGAGTCAGATCAGCTATAAGAATGGTAAGGAAGTGCCGTACGGGACGCCCGGGAGCACGCGCCCGGATTGGGTCAGCGGCAACGTCAGTACCGAGGTCAAAAACTACACGATCACCGGAAATTCAAACACTCTTTCCTCCAATATCGCCCAGCAGGCACAGGCGCGAGCGCAACAGCTCCCGGCGGGGATGCAGCAGAAGATCATTGTCGACGTCCGCGGCCAGATCATGACGCCAGCACAGGAGGTCAGGTTGATCCAGGATGTCGTTGCGAAATCCAATGGTGTCATCAGACCCAACAACATCTTTATCAGGAGGTAGGGTCAGTGCGCACGATCGGTTTTACAGGAGGCAGCTCGATCCAGACTTTGGGGTCGATTGCCGAGGTTCAGTTGTTTTTTGACCTAGCCTCCGAAATCGCCAAGTCAGATGCCAGTCAGCTGGAACTCGTGGTCGATCGGCTGTACAAACGGTACATTCGTCTGGCCGATATCCCGGCTGCCCGTGACCAGATGGCAATTGTGCGTGCCCGGTTCGAGGGCAAGCAGATTGATGTTTCAACACTCAAAGTGGACCCGGCGAATTCTGCGCTCAACCAGAACGGTACCAACGCGGCCCAAGTATTTTCCAAGTACTTCGAAGCGTTCGAGCATGTCGCGGAAACTGCGCTGTTAAGCTTCGAAGCTTTCAAGGACTTTCCCGATTATCAGCCCCAACCGTTAAAGACTGTCATTACCGACCTTGACGAATTCATGGTCGAAACCGAGCGTCCTCTATTCGAATATGATAACCTTGTCGGAGCACCATTCTGGAAGCGATAAAGGCAATCACGAGAGCAGAACCTCGGCGGTTCGTCCGGCTGCTCAAAGCTTGTCATGCCGTCAACGTCCGGATCACATCAACGTAAAGCGCGCGCTTGAATGGCACCGCCAAGTCGACAAGCCCCTCGACCGCCGCCCAGCGCCAGG
>JACMJO010000245.1 GCA_014380605.1 Fimbriimonadaceae bacterium
TGAAACTACCGGACTCCGGGCTACCCTCAACTTCGGCCATACAGTGGGCCATGCGCTCGAACAGATGACAGGCTACAGGGAGTTCCTGCACGGAGAGGCGATTAGCATCGGTATGGTCGTCGAAAGCTATCTCGGTGAAAAGCTAGGTCTGACCAGGCAAGGAACGACCCAAAATGTCCAGGATTTTTTGAGTAAGCAGGGTCTACCGGTCGCCTCGGAGCTATTGAAAGACACGGCGACTTTGATCGAGGTAATGAAGCGAGATAAGAAGGCGGGCATTGGGGAACTTGCATTTAGCCTCTTAACGCAAATTGGAGCATGTAAACTAATCGAAGGTGTGCCTTCCAACGATGTGGAGTCTGCACTGAATGAGTTATGAAACGAATGAGGCTTCTCTTGGCGGGCATTTCGGCGGCGCTCATTGCCGTTGGATACTTCGCAAGTCAAGCTGCTTATAAGGCGGGCACAGCGCCCGAGTATTCAGCGAAGGTCGATAGGCCGGAGATCGTGTTTCTCTCGCTTGCCTTGTTTCTTGCCGCCGTGGGATTTGCATTTCTTCCAGACACGAAGGAGATATCCGATTGATCGGATCGATCCTCCGAATAAGATACGAACTTACTGAACAGGTGTCCGATGGACCAATCTTCACGCTGTTTCGGGCTAAGGATCGGGTGCAAGGCAAGGAAGTCTCGGTTCGGCTATTCAAACCACCGTTCGATGGGGAAGCTGAATTTGTAGACGCGGTTCGCAATGTCGTCTCCCAATACTCTAAAGCTGGAGGCGCCGGGATAGAGAGTCTTTACGAGATCGACGACCACGATGGGCAGCATTTTGTAGTTGGGGAACCGATCTCCGGTCACCCGTTACAGGAGCGAATCGATAAACTTGCTCCCTTCTCGGTTTCAGTTGCCGTCTCGACAGCGATTTCGATCTGTGAAGCGCTTGGCAGTTTGCATCAAAGCGGAATTGCCCACGGGGACTTAAGCGCCAAGAATATCCTGGCCCAGGCGGATGGCCAATGCAGGCTCCAATTGGCAGGAATATGGGAGGCTCTTTCGGCAAGTCAAACGGCAGGGATGATCGCATTGCCAGGCATGTCGCCCTATTTGGCCCCCGAGGTGAGCGCAGGTTCCATGCCGTCGCCATCCTCCGACGTCTACTCCGTTGGCGTTCTCCTCTATCAGTTGCTCAGCGGCAGATTTCCATTCTCGGCAGATAGTCCCGTTGCGATGGCGCTGAAGCACGCAACCGCCGCCGTTCCGAGCGTCAAGATATTCAATAGTGCAGTTCCCATAGCCCTCGACGAGATTGTCAAACGAGCCATGGCTAAAGATCCGGCAGTCCGCTATTCCACCGCATCCGAGTTGCTGAGCGACCTGCGGATTCTGCAAGATGGGCTTAGGTTTGGCAAGCCTCTAACCTCCCCGATCAAACAACCGGTTCCAACAACGGAGAAGCAGCCGGTGGCCCCAAAGATGTCGGCGATTCGAGAACCAGAAAAGAACGACAAGCAGAAGAAAGACAAGGCGCCTCGCGATGTGCCCGTTTGGCTACTCATCGTGTTTGGATTCTTTGCAGTTGTCTTTCTATCCCTCATTGGAATGTGGGTGGTCTTCAATGTAAGCCAACCCAAGCTCGTGGTCGTACCAAACATTAAGGGTTCGAAGATGAGCGAAGCGGGTAAGACCCTTGAAGGGCTCAAGCTTAAGCTCCGCGTTTTTGGCCGAGAAACGAATGAGATGCAGCCGCCGGACACGATTCTTAGCATGAGTCCGCCGGCCGGCCGGAAGCTTCACGAGGGCTCGACCGTCAACGTGAAGATAAGCACCGGAAGCCGACTGGTAACGGTTCCAGATCTAACCGGCAGTACGGTTGACAAGGCTCGGGCGATGCTGGAAGCATTGAACCTTTCTCTCACGGAGAGTTACACGTCGCAACCAGATTCAAAGCTTGATGCGGGGATGATCATCTCGCAAAGCCCGACAGCAAAGGCGAAGGTGGACAGGTTTGGCAGGGTGAGCATTGTGGTCAGTAGCGGTAAGACCGGTGGCCCACCGATCAATGCCGAGCAGGACAAACAGTATCTGTACAACTTGAAGATCAAGTTGTCGGGCCTCACCGAGTCGGTTGTTTTGCGGGTTGAGATTGTCGACGCCCGCGGCGAGCGAACGATCTACGAGAGTCCTCATGAACCCGAGGACAATGTCGAGATTCCGGCTCAAGGCTACGGGAAGGTTGCGACATTCAAGATTTACTATGACAACCAGCTCGTGACGACGAAGGAAAAGAAGGCGGAAGACGAGGCGCCACAACCGAATTGATCGCGCCTTCGGTCCTCTCGTTTGACCATAGCGATTTGAAGTCGCCGGTGGTTGAACTGCTGTCTGCAGGGGCTCAGCTCATTCACCTCGATGTGATGGACGGCCAGTTTGTGCCGCCAATTACGATTGGCGCCGGGGTTGCGAAGGGCCTCAGGAGTCTAGGCGACTTCACCCTTGAGGCTCACCTTATGACTTTAACGCCGGAGGCGCATTTTGAAACCTTTGCGGAAGCAGGATGCCAAAGAATCATCTTTCACGTTGAAGCCACCAATCATGCCTACCGATTGGCGCAGTCGATTCGGTCGATGGGTCTACAGGCAGGGATTGCCCTGAATCCAGGAACAACCGCCGAAGTAATCGAGAGCATTCTAGACGTCGTAGACGAAGTCTTGGTGATGACCGTGAATCCGGGATGGGGCGGCCAAGAGTTTATTCACTCAACAATGGCCAAAGTCGCTTGGATTCGGGAGCGCGCGCCGGACATTCTCATCGAGGTGGATGGAGGGATCGATTCCGAAACGCTCCTGATCGCCCGCCAACATGGGGCCAATCGATTCGTGGTTGGAAGCTACCTCACCAAAGGAGGGAGCATTGGCGATGCTTATCGGAGGCTCCAGGCCCTATGTGGCTAAAGATGTTTACGACCGCCTTGATGATCTTTAGCGTCGCCATGCTCTTTGCGTACGTTTGGATAGTTGGGCCCAAGCCTCCCTCCAGCGCTCCCCGATCTGCTCAAATCGCTTACCTGCGGCGTGGTGCAACCTACATTGGCGTCGAAGCCTTGGCCCTAATTGGAAGTGTTGTGGGGGCCTATGTGATTGCGCGGCGTGCCAGGAAGGAGTATTTCGAACAGTCTCAACGAAACATGGAGGCTCTGATTGAAGCCACCTTGCGCGACCATGCTCGGACAAAGGGTGGCGATGCCGAGTTGGATTAACCCATTACACATGGCAAGGGCCATCGAGCTGTCAAAGCAAGGTTATCCGGCACCCAACCCCCACGTTGGCTGTGTCATCGTAAAAGATGGCGCGGTTGTTGGCGAGGGATTTCACCACTATGTCGGCGGGGCTCACGCCGAGGTAGAAGCTCTAAATATCGCTGGCTCAGCTGCAAGAGGTGGCACAGCATACGTCTCTCAGGAGCCTTGCAATCATATGGGGCGCACCGGACCATGTAGCGAGGCCCTGATTGAGGCAGGAGTTGCTCGCGTCGTTTTTGCGGTGCGCGATCCGAATCCGGGGGCAACGGGCGGTGCTGAAAGGCTTCGTGAGGCCGGGATCGAAGTGATTGAAGGCGTCATGGCTGACGAAGCAGCCGAAGCAAACAAGAAGTGGCTCCATGCGATGAGGACGCAGAAGCCCTATGTTGTCGGGAAGGCGGCTATCTCGCTCGACGGCCGGATTGCGCTAGCCAACGGCGAGAGCAAATGGATTACCGGAGACGAAGCGCGTCGACAAGCTCACATCCTGAGGGCCGAATGCGGGGCGGTCTTGGTTGGCCGTCGAACCGTGGAATTGGACGACCCTGAGCTGACGGTTCGGCATATCGATGTGGCCAATCAACCTGTTCGTATCGTGATCGATCCTGAGCGAAGGCTTGATTCAGGCCGAAAGGTGTTCAATGATGCGGCTCCAACACACCGAGTAGTGCATCATGGTTTGTCGCCTAACGAAGTTGCCGTTGAGACGCGAGATGGCGAGGTCTCCCTTGAGAGCCTCCTGAAAAACCTCTTCGACAAAGGGATCACGAGTTTGTTGGTGGAAGGCGGAGCGGTAACCCTTTCGAAGTTCCTTGCTCAAGGCTTGGTGGATAGGCTCGAGCTGTTCGTTGCTCCCAAGCTTCTTGGCAACGGCCCCCACTGGGCGTCGTTTGGCGATTTGCAGACGATGGACGAGGTCGGCAAATGGAAATTCGAGTCTATACGCAAACTGGCACCTGAAGCCTGGCTGACGGCGACACCGATATCGATCTGAAACTGAAACGACTGGATTCGGTCTGCGTCTAAACTGTAGTAGGTTTCAA
>JACMJO010000002.1 GCA_014380605.1 Fimbriimonadaceae bacterium
CGCTGTGCTTGATGCAAGTCGGATAGTTATCTTCGCCGTTCCTGACATATGGATGGGAGCGGTCAACTCAGGGGTCGCGTAAATCAAGCGGTTTGGCGACTCTAAAGCCTGTGCCAACGCCGGAGCACTGAACGACACGTCGTCGACCAGCTCTTCCTTTCCCTGCCCCCTAGATGGGTTGGTGACAAGGCCACCAGAGGACTTGCCGCCCGCCATCAGCCCAAAGGTCACAGGCGATGCGGCTGGGTTCGGATAGTCGGCATAGGCAACCAGCGCTGGGGCGGGTGTCTCCGCGCTTCGTTCGCGGACGATGTACGCCTTCGGACCGGTCTCGATGCCGTTCGGAATCCCATATAGGAAGCGCGAGAACCACTTGTTCATCATCTCAAAGGGGGGATCGCCGCCATGCCCACCTTGGTGGAAGTACTGGACCAAGGGCACTTTGCCCTTCACAGCCTGACTGATCCGGAAGCTATGCTCCGGCACCACGTTCCAATCGTTGAACCCATGCGCCATGAGCACCGCGCACTTGATGTTCTTCGCGAACGGCAACAGATCGCGCGCCGCCCAGAAAGAGTTGTAGTCGCCCGACAGTCGGTCGCGTCCCTTGACGAACTCACCATCGCGGTACAGCTTGTCGCTCGTCGGTCGGCCCGCCGGGTCGCCGCTGTTGATGAAGTCGTAGAGCGAGTCGATATCCTCGCCAAGCCAGCCGCCGGGGTGCCGCACGAGGCCGTTAGAGCGATAGTAGTGATAGTAGGAGGTGTTGGGGGCCACCGGGATGATCGCCTCAAGCCCCTTGACACCCGTTGTCGCCGCCGCCACTGGAAGCGTCCCGTTGTAAGACGTCCCCGTCATTCCCACTTTGCCGGTGCACCAGGTTGCCTTGATCTCGACATTTCCCTTCTGGCTGGTGAACCCCTTGGCTCGTCCATTGAGCCAGTCGATCACCGCCTTTGGCGCCAGCCTCTCCGCATCGCCTCCAACCGTCGGGCTCCCGTCTGACAGTCCGGTACCCGGAGCCTCCGAGTGGACAACCGCGAACCCGCGTGGAACCCAAGAGCCGACCAAGGAGTTTGAAATCCGGGTTCGATTGATATCGAATCGAATATTAGGCCTCGAAGTCCTCGCTGGCGGCTCCGCTCCGATCTCGTGCCGCACATCCCACAAAATGTCCCCGCCGCCACCTGTCCCCGCGAAGTAAGGGGACGATTCGTAGACGACCGGCACCTTCAGTCCCTGCGTTTGAGTCTGCTTTTGACGCGTCACATCCACATGCACGCGGTCTCGCTTCCCGTTTTGGTCGGAATCGAACTCCGTCTCTACCCACAGCCTCTCGCGAATCCACTCGGTGGAGTTGGAAAACGCGGGAACCACTTGAGCCTGTCCGTCTACGAATACGGGCTTGTCTTGCGCCAAGACTGGAACGGAAAGCAGGGCCAGGGTTAGGTTGAGGATTAGGCGGGAAAGAGGCGGTGTGACCGTGGACATGGTGGCTTGATTATGCAGGAATCAAGTTGCCTACACCTTCCTAATAGTTACCGTCCCTTCTTCAAATCCCAAGCGCTCATAGAACCCAGCCTTGAAGGTGAAAAGGAAAACGAATGCGCCCGGAGACTCATCGTGGACGGCTTCTATAGCTTCCTTCATGATGGCGGCGCCGATCCGACGGCCCTGCCATTCCGGAAGGACCGCGACATCCCAAACGCTGAACCAGCCCGGCGAGTCGTACATGATGCGGACGGTTCCGATCGCTTCGCCTTCGGGAGACAACGCCACCACTCCGCCCCAAGTTCTCTCAAGGATCCCCGACGGGATGCTATCCTTGTAGAACTCCTTGCCCGCGACGCGTGAGAACTCATCACCCGTCGGTACCCGGCGGACTAACTGGACGCCTTGGGGGAAATCGCTAGATGGCTTTATCTCGCCAGATGGAGGGCCGGCGAAGCGGAGGTGATAGCCATTGAGGTCTTCGACGACGTACTCCCTCACGTCCCAAGGCTTATCTTCGATCGGCGAAACAACCTTTGCTCCCCGCTCCCGATGTCGATCATAGAGTGCGTCGACTTCCTCGGTTTTGAACCAGTGTTGATGTCCTTGAACCTTTGCCGCCAGGTCTGGCTGCAAGCCAAACATCATTGAGACGTTGCCCCAGGATACAGACCCAAAAGTTGGCGGATCGCCCCAAGTCCAAGATGTTTCGAATCCGAGAACGTCTTTGTAGTAGTCCAGAGTTTTCTGAATGTCTGACGCTGCAAAGATTGGGGTAGAGCCGGAAATCACGCAACCATATTACGTTTTCTTTCGCATGCAGCCAACTGCGATTAGCCAGGGAGTTTCAACCTGAAAGAGACCGACCCTACGAATCCTTGGTTTCTACGCTTTCGGGATAATGGGGATTGATGCTTCGATTCTTCGTTCTTTGCGGAACGCTGGCGGCATTCTGTGCGCTCGCGTTGGGGCAGGAGGCGTATTCCATTCGGGGTGCTTCTTCTACCCTGCTATGGGCAGATGGGAAGGTTGTGCCGGGGATCGAGGCTTCGAACCTGAAACAGCTCGAATGGTCGAAAGACGGCGCCCACCTGGCGTTGCTTGCCTCGGACGGCTCGCTAAAGCTCATCAAGCCCGCCATCGGCGAGGCAAAAGAGATTGCAAAGCTCGCCACGAGGTTTCGGTGGTCGACGGTTTCCAATCAACTTGCCTATGAATCCCAGGGTGCAATTTGGATTCTGGATGCGGCCGTTCCTGATGCGAGTCCGATCAAGGTTGTTGAAGGCGAAGCGGTGGCTTGGTCGCCAGATGGAGCCAGGATCGCCTATTCGTCGAAAGGCTCGATCTGGATTTCGCTAGCGGATGGATCATCCGCAAGGCGGGTAGCAAACGGACGAAGCGCCAAGGCGCTCGATTGGTCGGCGGATGGTCGCCAAATCGCCTTTCAGGAAAAGGGGTTGAGCACCAAACCGGGGGCGATCTTTGTGATCGGTTCCAACCGGATCGGTCTGCGAAGGCTCGGAGAAGGGAAGGCAGAACGGGTGGCGTTCTCGCCGGATGGGCGAAGGCTGTTGGTTGAGGAAGCCTCGGCCAGCCGCATTCTTGATCTGGAAAAGACGTGGACGGTTTGGTTGGCTAGGGAAGGGCGCGATTGGCAATGGGTGGGACCGCGAACCCTTGAAGCCTTGGTGGGCCTCAGCCCCGTGCTTGCTCACTGGCCTGACGCGACCCTTTCCCCGCTTCCGAAAGCCGGCGGCCTCCCTGAGGGGCAGGTCGAGCGATGGGCGCATGTACCGAACATTCTCATCTCGAATGAACTGCTCGACAAGGGACCTTTCGAAGGCGCGGCGAAACCGATCCCGGGCCACCTGCGGGTTCAGGGTTTTGTAGAGTCGGTGGACCCTTTGAACGGCAAGTTCACGCTTCGAATCTCGACCATGATCAATAACAAGGGCTGGGAAACAAACCTTTCGCAATCGATCTCGCAAGTCTTGGACGTGCCGGACGGGGCTCGGGAGAACGACGGAACGGGGCGATACAAGCCGCTTCGAGTGATGAATATCAGACCCGACCTCGAGGTGTCTGTGGTGGTTAAAGCCGAGACCCTGGCCCCGAATCTGGAGTTGGAAGTATCCGAGATCCTGATTGCCAGCGATCGGCGGATGGCGGGCCCGGGGGTTCTGAGCTCAGACGCGCCTCGGCTCGAGGGTTTGCCCTTAGCTCACGACGGCGTGTCTCCCGAGAAACCGGTGGTGCCGATGGTCTATCCGGTGTCGGGAAAAGACTATCTTCGAGATTGGTTTCTGGCTTCCCGAGGCGGCGGGCGGAGACGGCATTTGGGTCAGGACTTGATGGCTCCCAAGATGACGCCTTTGGTCGCTTGCTTCGACGGGACGATCTACCTTGGCCGTGGTGGGCGCAAGGGACATTACACGATGTCGATCCGGGGAGATAACGGCTGGGTTGCCAACTATTACCATGTGAATAACGATACGCCCGGCACGGACGACGGATCGGGCGGCGATCGGTATGCGTTTGCGCCTGGCCTGGAGAGTGGGCAGCGGGTGTTTGCCGGCCAGTTCATCGGCTATGTCGGAGACAGCGGGAATGCGGAAGGCACGGGGCCGCACCTCCACTTCGAGCTTTGGGACGACGTGACCGGCGGTGTCATCAACGCCTATCCCTCGTTGATGGCGGCGAATCGATTGGGCCTCCCAATCGCCCAGGTACTGAATCCTGAGCTGAAGCCTCGGAAGGGCGAGCAGCGGATGGACGGGATCGTGCGGCTGGTGGACAAGGATCGTAAGGTCGTCCAGATCGATGTGACGGTGGTGACTAAGAACGGCAAGCGCATCGCCACGACCAACGCCAAGAAACTTTGGGTGAAGCTCACGGATCAGACGCCGATGTTCGTTCGCGGACATGAGGATTTGAAGGTCGGATTCAACGAAATCCGCGAAGGGTTGGAGATGACGGTAATGCTCGCTGCGAATCTGAAAGGGTCTAGTGGGACCCCTCGCTTGGCGGCTTTTGCAGTTGCCCAATAGCGACCCGGTAACGCTTACAGCCAGCATCCTGAACAGCTAGCATGGCTCCCAGCTAGCACGCCTGCCAGTTTGCATTCTGCTTGTAGAAATTACTAGGACGTGGAATAAGCAGACCAGGGAATGAACGTTGTGGAGGTAGGGTCCGAACCCTAGCGTTTTGAAATGTATCTAGTGACGGTTCAAGAAGACCGCGCCATTGTAGAGGCGAGTTTAGGCGGACGTATCGACTCGCTCGAGATGCGCGCGTTTGCAGAAGATTTAGAAGAGGTGCTGGAGTCGCTCGGGGCGAATCGGTTTTATCTCTTGATCGACCATTCAAGGGCCAAAACCTTTGATGGCGAGGCCGCGATGATCTTGTCGGACTTGAAGGACAAGGCTTTTGGATTTGGCGCAGAGAAGATTGTGACGATGGCGTGCGATGAAGATGAAATCGCACGGCACACGACAACGCGATTGCAGCAAGTTTTGGAAGGCAGAGAGCAGTTTTGCCTAGAGATGCCGGCAATGCAGGCGCCCTCGTGGCAACGTGTGGCTGTGCTTCGAGCGGCTTAAGAAAAGGTTCGAACAAAGGCGTTCGTCCGTTTGCGGAAGGCGGGCGGGCAGTCCCTGGCGTATATCCGGACGCTAGATGGATTGCCCGCCCGCCCCGGTGTTTGTGGTCGGATGGTCGGATAGTTCGATAGTTGGATAGTGAACTCGACTTGAGGGATTTCCAACCTTCCCCTCCTCGTTCCCCAATCAAGGAACCGATGACCTAAAACCGAGGAATTCGGGTCATCTGCATCACCCACCCCACCCTTGGCATGCCCCAGGTATACTCCACCCCTCCGACGCGCTGCCCGCTCGTCTAATGGCAGGACAACAGTCTCTGGATCTGTTAATTGGAGTTCGAATCTCTGGCGGGCAGCCAGACTTTTTTCAGTATCAATCCCGAGCTGTCCGTCAAGATTGGAGTCGTAGACTAGCCCTTGACGGCCCCGACCATGATGCCTCTGATTAGGTGCTTCTGGGCCAGAACAAATGCGATCAAGGGAGGCATAATCGCCATCACCGAGGCGGC
>JACMJO010000246.1 GCA_014380605.1 Fimbriimonadaceae bacterium
AGCACTTTGATTTCCTGCGAGGCGATGAGCCCTATACGCGTAGATGGAAACCGCAACGCGAACATAAGAATGTTCGTAAGATCGTTGCGGTCAGGGGTCCGATGGGTGAACTCGGGGCAAAGTGGAACTTGCTTGGCAGCCGCGTTGAAGCAAAGATACGGGCCCGATTGGAAGGCAAAAGCCTGGTTTGAGGACCCAGAACGTGTAATCCGGTGCCGGTTCCGGGTGTACTTGAAGAGAAGGATGGCGGATCAAAAAGCCCGGACGGTCGCCGTGATCATACCGGCGAAGGACGAGGAACAGCGCATTGGAAATGTCCTGCGCGCGGCCACCGCTTCAAAACTTGCGACTGAGATAATCGTCGTCTCCGATGGAAGCTCAGATCGAACTGCCGAAGTTGCCGCCAAGGTTCCCGGCGTTACAGTTGTCCGACTCCCGGTTAACCTTGGCAAGGGAGCGGCGATGGCCAAAGGCGTTCAGAAAACCAAGGCTGAGGTCGTCGCGTTCGTCGATGCCGATCTCCAAGGACTCACGGGCGACCACATCGACCAGATCATCCAACCTGTCTTAGCGGACCGGTGCGAGGTCTGCATCGGGATCTTCCGGGGCGGCAAGTTCTGGAGCGACACCGCCCAAAAATTCGCCCCTTACATCAGTGGCCAACGCGCGATGAAGCGTTGGATCTTCGATGGTGCGCCTGATCTATCCGACATGCGGTTTGGAGTCGAGTACGCGCTGAATCATCAAGCAAAGCGAGTGAAGGCGAGGGTGCTTCGAGTCGTTATCCGGGGCGTCAGCAACTTCCACAAAGAGAAAAAGCTGGGTATCGGCAAAGGAATCAGCGCCCGATACAAGATGTACCAAGAGATCACCCAGGCCGTGATCAAGACCAGGAAAAAGAGGAAACCTCCCCGTGGCTTTCGCTGGAAGTAGCTTGATCTTGCTTTTGCTGGGTGCTCAAGGCGCGACGAATGCCAAGCGCGTCCTCGTCGTCATCAATCAGAACAGCCCCGACAGCACGGCTGTTGGCTCTTATTACGTCAAGAAGCGCGCGATCCCGAGAGAGAACGTAGTCTTTGTCAAAGTGGGCACGGAGAGCAACATCTCGACGTCGGAGTACACCTCAGGCATAGAGGGCCCGGTAAAGGCGAACCTGGCTAAGAACACGAATAAGGTCGACTTTATCGTCCTGACCAAGGGTGTTCCCTTTCGATTGGATAACGACGGCGGGTACTCGGTTGATGGCCACCTATCCACGATGGAGATGAAGGTCACATCGATTCGCGGAGACTTGCCGAACGCATCGGACGAAGACCAGCGAAACGAGATTCGCCGGGCAATGAATCCCTATTTCAGCAAGCGCGAAGCCTTCTCCCATGCCAAGTACCGCATGTATCTGGTGACCCGGCTGGAGGGTTACTCAGCGAGCGACGCCAAAGCCCTGGTCGATCGATCACTTGCCGCGAAGAAAGAGAAAGGGCCGTTCTTCTTCGACATGGCGGGAAATCGCAGCGATGGCGACTACGGCAACATGAACCAGACCCTCAAACTTGCCGCCGATGCACTAGAGTTCAGGAACTTCAACGTCATTCTGGATACCGCGAATGCATTCGTATCCCCGAACGTTCCGGTAGCTGGCTATGCCTCTTGGGGAAGCAATGATGGGGCTTACAAGCGCAATGTCTACAATAGGGTGCGCTTTAAACCTGGCGCCTTATGCGAGACGTTTGTTTCAACTTCCGCCTTCACTTTTTCCAAACGCGAGCATTGGCAGAGCCTTATCGCCGACCTCGTTGAACAAGGTGTAACGGGCGTTAAAGGCTACGTCTCTGAGCCCTTCACCTTTGCCCTCGCTCGCCCCCAGATCCTCTTCGAGCGATACGTCAGTGGTTTCAACCTTGCGGAAAGCTTTTACATGGCTTCCCCGGTAGTCAAGTGGAAAGACGTCGTGATCGGCGACCCTCTTTGCGCTCCTTACAAATAGGGCGGGTTTCTCCCAACTTTTCTAGACTTGAATGCGACTACGAAATCATTCCGAGCTCGAGTTCGCTTCGTGTTCAGGCACTCCCTGTCCATGTGGTTTCGTCGGCTTCCGGTGGTAGCTCTGATCAAGCTCTACCAATTGATTAGAAACGGAGGATTCATTGAAAAAGCTTTTATGGCTTACCGCTATGTCATGTCTGGTGGTAGCATCCCACGCTCAAACCACGGCGTCCGGCCTCATCAGTTGGACTCAAAATGCGAGCGACTATACGTACAGTCTCTTTCTGACCAATACAGGTGCAACCAAAATCAGCACGCTTTGGTATTCATGGCGTCCAGGGCAGAACTACATGACCGTGGCTCCAACCGCGGTACAGGGACCCACGAACTGGGCGATCAGCATCACCCATGGAGCGTCCGATGGTTGGGCGATTCGGTGGAACGGCGCGCCAAATGGGGTTTCACTTGCGGCAGGAGGCTCGTTGATGGGCTTTCAGTTCAACTCCACGATGACGCCAGATCAGTTGGCGGGTCCGACGCCATTCTTCACTGG
>JACMJO010000247.1 GCA_014380605.1 Fimbriimonadaceae bacterium
CGTGAACCATCGTCGCTTGCTGAGGTAGGCGCCTTGGAAAAGGGCTCCGGGCTTCAGGAACTTCGCACTGGAGTCGCCAAAGGAGTAGTTGGAACCACCGGAGAATCGGGTGAGACCCTTCGCGTAGTGGCTCTTGGCAGGCTCGGCCAATCCAGCTCCCTGAGTCGCCATGTACCACAGGTCGGTTCCGAACCAATAGTCGTAAGGTCCCCATATCTCGGTGTTTACGTAGCGAGGATCGATGAATTGGGCACGAGCGAAGTCTTCCTTACCACCCGTAAACATGATGATCTCCGATACGGCTTCAAGCTCGGTTTGGGAAGTCGAGCCCGTTGAGGTTGGCGTACCGGAACCTCCGTAGGCCCAGTGTGTGATGCCCTTTTTCGCATAGTAATAAGCGGCGCTATTGGGGCCGAATACGGCTGGGCCAGTTCCGGTGAGCCAAACGCCTTGGAGGGCGTTTGCCAAATAGGACATAGGCTGGGCTTTGCGATTGTTGGGGAGCGGATCGTAGTAAGAAAGGCCCGTTCGCGACGATTCGCCTGGGCTCATGAATATCTGCGTGTTCTTGAGATACGGGCCCAGTTGGACGCTGCTACTCCAGTTGTAGGAGTTTTGGTAGGTTGTCCAGTCCTGATAGTTCATCGGGAAAACGTCGTCGTTGTCGCCCAAATAAATCATCGTGCCGGTGGCGATTTGCTTCATGTTGCTAAGATCGCTAGTCTTTTTCGCCGCCATCTTTGCTTGGGCGAAGACCGGGAATAGGATCGCGGCCAAGATCGCGATGATTGCGATGACGACCAGGAGTTCGATAAGGGTAAATGCTCTTTTCATGGGTATGCCTCTATGCTAAAAAGTCCCGCTCGGCATCATTGCCGCGTGGGTGCTATCAAGGTAACTGGAGGCGGTTGATTCGGTGAACCGACAAAAGCTATATATTTGCCCTGTCCTTTGGGAGGGCCTGACCCATTTCAGCAGGGCTTAATCAATTGCGGGAACGTTATCACAGATTTGATAGTAAATAATCGAGGTATGACCACCCGGTTCAAGGTTCTCGTATGCGCCGTTGCATATCTATCTCTTCTCAGCATCGCTATTGCTCAAGAGGTTCCAGCCTCGATCAAGGACGCGACCGCGCGGGCCGACGACGCGATCTCCAAAATTCTCGCCGTGCCCGATGCGGAACGCACTTGGGTCAACACCCTTGGGGCTTTCGACGACGCCATGGGCAAGCTGGAGCGCGACACCTCAATCCCCATCTTCATGGCGAATGTGTCGACGGATGCCAAGGTTCGCAACGATGCTAGGGCAGGCGAGGAGTATCTCGGCAACTGGTTCGTCGAGCTTGGGGTCCGAGAGGATCTTTATAAGGCAACGAAGGCGTTTGCCGGCCTCAAGCCCAAGTTGAACCCGGAGCAACAGAGGATGCTGGACTTCACCCTGCGCGACTACCGAAGGGCGGGAATGGAGTTACCAAAGGAAAAGCGGGATCGGGTCGCGGAGATTCAGAAGGAACTAAACCGGCTTGGTATCGCATTCGGCACCAATATTGCCGACGACGAGACCTCTGTTCCGATGACAGTCGCAGAACTTAAGGGCGTTTCTAGCGATGTGATCAAGGGTCTTAAAAGAGCGGGGAAAGATATGGTCCTTGTGACCATGGACGGGCCCACATTCAGCGCGGTTACCGATAGTGCGGAACTAGAGGGATCCAGGCAGAAGCTTTGGATCGCCT
The DNA here is from genome assembly GCA_014380605.1 of Fimbriimonadaceae bacterium. Classification (GTDB taxonomy): domain Bacteria; phylum Armatimonadota; class Fimbriimonadia; order Fimbriimonadales; family Fimbriimonadaceae; genus 55-13. The sequence continues at coordinate 1,736 of JACMJO010000247.1, forward strand.
ACAAGCGTCGCGGCGGCGATAAGAACAACGACGTGCTCAAGCAATTGTTTGAGCTTCGCGCGGAATTAGCGAAACTGCTCGGATACAAGACTTTTTCTGACTATGTTCTTGAACCCAGAATGGCGAAGAATGCCGCCACCGTGGCCAAGTTCTATGCTGAGTTGAGGCCGATCGTTCGGAAGAAGGCTCAAGTTGACCTGGCGGAGTTTACGAAGGCTAAGCGAGATCACACCAAGAATCCGAAAGCCGAGCTGTTTCCGTGGGACTACTCGTTCTATAAGTCTCGCTTGCAACAACAGAAGTATGCGGTCGACAGCGAGAAAATCGCCGAATACTTCCCGATGACCAAGGTCTATGACGGTCTGTTTGCGACGACCCAATCCCTCTATGGATTGACGTACAAGGACGTCACCTCGAAGGCTAAGTCTCTGGGAGTAGATATCTGGCATCCCGACGTCAAGATGTTCGAGGTCACGGACAAGGCCGACAACAAGCTGATCGGCCACTTCCTGCTGGACCTCTACCCAAGGCCGGGCAAGTACACCCATGCGGCTTGCTGGGGTCTTCACGGTCGAAAGAAGTGGTTAGACGGGACGGTTTCCACGCCATTAGCCGCCCTGGTCTGCAACTTCACCAAGCCGACTTCTAGTAAGCCATCTTTGCTTCGCCACGACGAAGTCGAGACTTTCTTCCACGAATTCGGGCACGTGCTCCACAACCTGCTTACCAAGGCCGACACCAATCGATTTGCCGGCGCTGCGACATCGCGAGACTTCGTGGAGGCTCCAAGCCAGATGTTTGAGAACTGGATTTGGAATGCACAGGTGCTGAATACGTTCGCCGCCCACTATAAGACTGGCGCGAAGCTGCCAAAGAAGACTTTGGACGGCATGCTTGCGGCCCGAAACCTTGGAAGTGGGATCGAGACCGAACACCAGTTTTACTACGGAATGGTCGATCAGGCGTATCACACATCGCCCACCGGCAAGGTAGACCCTACGAAAATCAGCGAAGACCTCTTCCCTAAGGTGGAACTCTACAAAAAAGTCCCGGGCGTGCATTATCAGACCTCGTTTGGCCATCTGGTGGGTTATGAAGGAGCCTATTATGGCTACCAGTGGTCGTTGGTTTATGCCCAAGACATGTTCCAGAAGTTCGAGGAACTTGGAATCCTATCACCAAAGGCTGGCGCCTATTACCGCGAGAAGGTATTGGCTCGGGGCGGAACGATGGACGAGTTCGCAATGCTTCGCGACTATTTGGGCAGAGAGCCTAATCTTGCTGCCTTCTTAAGGCATCTTGGGCTAAGCAAGTAAAGTCGAAGGCAAACGCTTGGCTTTATTCGTCATTGTTATCGGATACTGAAGAGACCGCCCGTTCGGCGGTCTTGTTTTCTGATGACAGATGCATTAATTTCCCGACGATCGATTTTGCAATCGGCTGGCGTCGTAGCGGCCGCTACCGTCCTGCCGAGCAGGGCCAGCGCAGAGATCGAGCCCCAGTTCCCCCGCAAAAAGCGGGCGCTTCGGATTGCCCACATGACGGACATCCATGTCCAACCTGAGCGCAGTGCGGCCCTGGGTTGGGAAAGGTGCTTGGAACATGCCCAAGGTCAGCGCGACAAGCCCGACATCATCTTCACCGGCGGCGACCTCATCATGGACGCCCTAGTTGCCGATGAAGCAAGGGTTAAAGCCCAGTGGGACATCTTCAATCGGGTGCTGAAGCGGAACATCGAAGTTCCCGTCGAGCACTGCTTGGGCAATCATGACGTCTGGGGTTGGGGGGCGAGAAGCACGTTTCGGTCGGCTTCAAGGTTTGGCAAGGTATTCGCACTCGATGCCCTAGAGCTGGAGAAACCTTATAGAAGCTTTGATCGAGCCGGATGGCATTTTATCGTCCTGGATAGCACGGCTCCGCTGTCGGGCAACGGTTACACGGCGAAGCTCGATAGTGTTCAGTTCGAATGGCTTCAAGACGATCTTGCAAAAGTCGGAACGAAGACGCCGGTGTTCGTACTGAGCCACATCCCCATCCTTTCTGCGTGCGCTTTCTATCACGGCGACAATGAGAAGTCGGGCCAATGGCGGGTTCCCGGCGCTTGGATGCATCTGGACTCCCGGCGGATCAAGGACCTCTTCAACCGGTATCCGAACGTCAAGGTCTGCGTGAGCGGACACATCCACCTAGTGGACCGGGTCAATTACTGCGGCGTTACTTACACTTGTCGAGGTGCGGTTTCGGCGGGGTGGTGGGGAGGCGACTTCCAGGAGACGAAGTGCGGATACTCGCTGATCGATCTCTACAACGACGGGACCTTCTTCACACGATACGTGACGTACGGCTGGAAACCCTGCGAATCGGTGTAGGAAGGACCTCGGGGCGGAAGAAGGGCCGCCGCCGAGGACTGTTTAGGAGGTGTCTGAGGCGGTTCATTTCGCGCTTTACAGACAAGGATACGACCTAGTCCTCCCCCATTTTGTTCCGAATTCTAGAAGTCGCGCAGGAACATCTTCTTGTAAATGGTGGCTATTCCTTTTGCGATTCTGCGGGAGAGTTTTTGTGGCACCGTCATCTTGCGACCAGATTGGAATTTCATTGCCTCGCCGCGACGGATGGTTGAGACCACCCGCCGAACCTGCTTCCAATACCGGAGATCCCAGCCCGACATTGCGCTGTGATAGACATAGGGGTGGACCGCCCTGACTTCCCCGCGATAGCCGTTAATCGCCCTGAAAATGCCCTTGGGTACGTCTAGCTCCACCTCCGCGAAAGTCCAAGGAGTTAAGGAGTAGCCAGCCGTGTCAGGGATAAGTTCGCCTAAGCCAGTCGTGGACATGGCGGGCGAAACACAGCCTTCATCATGGATTTTCCCAGCGAGGCGGTCGAGTCCCAAGCGGTCAAAATCGCGGCTAACTTCCAAAGATCGATCGACAACTGTTTGGCCGTTTGGAGTGCGCTCGTAGTAGAGCATGCCGCCGTTCATTCTCGCGACCTTTGTTGAACCGATCTTTTGCATATTGGCAACCGTATCGCCCCAATACGCTCCATTGGTGATCCAGTCACCCATCGCGGCAAAGTCCTTGCCCGCGAACAACGGGAACAGTTCGTCTAGGTTCTTGACGGCCAAGGAGTCCGAGTCCAGAAAGAGAACCCGGTTTGCCGCCGTCTTTTGAAGAGCTACGACTTTTTGGAGATAGGGCTCAACGCCTGCCACAGGTTCAACGACCGCGTCGAACCATCGTCGGACATCTGCGTCCGCACAATCGCTCAGGAGGACGAACGGGGCCATTGCGCCATGCAAACGAGCCGACATGGCCAAGGCCATCGCCTGCTTTGCATACTTGGGATGCCCGCAGGCGACTGAAAAAAGGATCGCCTGTCCTGGGAAGAGGTCTGAACTCATCGCGCCGGAAGGAAGATACCGGAAAGGAAGGAAGGGAAGAGGGAATCAGGGACTCATTGAGTCATCAACGGTCGGACCTTTCCTTATTCCCTTATCCCCTCTCTTACTTGCCTTTGGCCGCTTCAAACAGCATTGCGTCCGAGTTCAGGCAGTAGCGCCATCCGGTCGGTTTGGGGCCGTCATCGAAGGCATGGCCCAGGTGGCCGTCGCATCTCGCGCAGAGAATTTCGATCCTGTCCATGCCGTGGCTTCCATCATTGCGGTACCAAACATTCTCTTCCTTGATCGGACGGTAGAACGAGGGCCAGCCGGTTCCAGATTCGAACTTGTGGTCGTTTGAGAAGAGGGGCAGCTTGCATCCGGCGCAGATGTAAATTCCTGGCTCTTTCTTGTCATGGAACTTGCCGCAGAACGCGGCCTCGGTCCCTTTAGCACGAAGGATCGTGTATTGGGTCGGCGTGAGGATTTTCTTCCACTGGGCATCCGTCTTGACAACCTTGTCCTTGCGGACAGGCGGGGTCGAGCGGACCTTGATGTTCAACGCGTATTGCGCAGAACAAGCGGCAACAAGGGTGGCTACGGCGAGAATGGCGGGGATGAGCTTCTTTGCATTCATGGTTTCTTCGTTCTAGACTCGCATAAGGTGAATTCTTTGCGATTGATTCCTGCACTGGGACCATTATTGGATATTCCGCGACGATTGAGATGAAAATGACCAAGTTTTGATGGTGTTCCAAGCCCATTGCTACAGAAGAATTGACCATCACATGGCCTAGGACACGCATCCGCAGTTCCTATTCCACGTAAAGTATCCCTATGGCTGATGTCGATCCTGCCCTGTTGAAGCGTAAACGCAAGCGTCGGAGGATCATTGTTTACGGAACTCTGATCGCGTTGATTTGGGGATTCTGGCTTTGGCAGCCTTGGGAGTATGACTTCATCATGCGGGCCCAGCCTCACCCTCATCCCAAGGTCGATCCCGATTCGTCTAGCCTGTTTGCCAAGGGAACCAAGGTTCTCATTGTGACCGCCCATCCCGATGATAGCGAGTTCTATGTCGGGGGAACCCTGGCAAAGCTCAGGGATGCAGGCGCAGAGATTTGGCAGGTGATCATTACCGAAGGCGACAAGTCGTATTACGGCCCGTTCACCGATGCCGCAAAGAATCGAGAAGTTCGAAGGAAAGAAGCCTTGGAGGCCGCGCGATCTTGGGGCGGCAAGAATCTTGTGATCCTTGGCTACCCAGACGGGCGATTGAAGAACTCAGAACGTCTGGTCCAGCGGTTGCAGGTTGAGTTTGAGAAGTTTCAGCCTGACTACGTCCTGGCCTTCGACTATGACTATCCGCCGCGAATGTCGCACAAGGATCATAGGATCGCCGGTCAAGCCGTATCGATCGCAGTGGAGAAAGCTACAAGTGTGAAATGGCTTATGAGGTTCTCCACCGCCTACCCGAACTATGTTGTCGATATCTCCGACTATTGGCCGGAGAAGGAGACGATGCTGAAGATTCATAAGAGCCAGTTCGGCGGCAAAGAGGACCGGATCGTGAATATGGTGGAGGATCGCGCCGTAACAGATGGCGAGGTTATTGGAACCACCTATGGGGAAGGTTTCCGGGTCATCAAACTGCGATAAGTGGGAAACGCAGGCCCGTGAGATACACGTACAATCACCGTAAGATGCTCACGATCGCCGCTTGCGAGACGCCGGAG
>JACMJO010000248.1 GCA_014380605.1 Fimbriimonadaceae bacterium
CGATCAAGGCGCCGCGTTGCTCGTGAAGTCGAGCGACCCGATCGAGTTATCCGGCCTTTGCGACCGTGTCTTTGTCATGTCGCGGGGAACGATCATCGAGGAGATTCCTGGGGACGAGTTGGAGGAGCGTCGGATCACCGAAGCCATCGTGCGCGGGCCCGGGCTCTCCAAAGCGGGCCGCTCGCCATTAGGAGTGGCAATGCCGAAGAGCGCCCCAAAGGATGCGCAGTGACCGCGGTCGAGTCGGCCAGGCTGGCGATCCGCAAAGTTCTGCGCGACGCCCGTGACAAGAACAAGTGGAGAAAGATCGTCAGGGTGCGGCTGTGGATGCCAGTCGCCTTGCAGGTAATTCTCGTGGCGAGTCTTCTCTGGTTCACGAACTCGAAGTTTCCTGGCTTCATCACTTCTTCGAACATCAATCAAATTCTGATCTTGGCGATGCCGGTAATCGTCGCCACCTTCGCCCAAACCCACGCCCTCCTGGTCGGCTACATCGACCTCTCAGTGGGGGCGATGATCAGCCTGGGCGTGGTCATCGCCTCCTTCTGGATCGGAGCCGAGTCGACGCCGGGTCAGATCCTCATCGGCTTGGGTGGGATCCTGCTCTGCGGTCTCCTTCTGGGTCTGGCCAACGCCGGATTGATCCGGGGCGTGAAGATCCCTTCGATCATCGCCACGCTGGCGACTATGAGCATCCTTGACGGCCTTTCGCTGACGATGCGCCCCACCGCTCAGGGGTTAATCAGCGATGACGTCGTGTCTGTCCTGACCGCGAGCGTCGGACCCGTCCCGATCGCGTTCATCCTGCTCGTTGTAGCGGCCGGGCTCATGGATGTCTGGCTCCATGCCTCCGGCAAGGGCCTTGAGCTGCGAGCAGTGGGCTTCGATGAGCGATCCGCCAAGCGCGGGGGGATTCGGACCAACTGGGTGCGGGTGCGGGCGCTCATCTTTTCGGGTCTGCTGGGCGCTGTCGCCTCCTTCTTCCTCGTTGCCCGCTCTCCGATCGGCAATGCCCAGGTTGGCGCCCCATTCGCCCTCAGCAGCATCACCGCTGCCGTTCTGGGCGGTGCATCCCTGGCCGGGGGCCGGGCAACTTTCGTTGGCGGACTTGTCGCTTCCTTGCTGCTGGCTCTGATCCTCACGGTCCTTCCCTATCTGGGACTTTCCGCCAGCGACGGACTCATCATCACCGGCGCTCTCGTCCTTCTCGGCATCTTGCTCTTCCAGGTCGGGGACTTGAAAGAGCTCATCAAGCGCAACTACAAACGGGCAAGAAGGCTCATCGTCGGCAGCCGTCCACCAAAAGCCGCGGGGCTGCCCGCCTTCTACCCCGCAGGCGTTGACTTCAGAGTCGTTCCAATGGACAGGACGCTGATCCGCGGGGGAATAATCCTGAGCCTTGATCCAACCATCGGAGAAGTCACCGACGGCGACGTTCTGATCGAGGGTGGCCGAATCGTCGAAGTCGGTCGCAATCTCGCCAACGGACAGGCGCAGGTGATCGACGCCTCCGGGATGGTTGTCATGCCTGGATTCATCGATACCCACCGTCACATCTGGGAGGGCCTCCTTCGCAACATTGGAACGGACGTGCCCCTCGAAGGTAGGACAAGTTACATATCCTTCGTCCTTCACAAACTCGCCCCTGCCTTCCGTCCCGAAGACGCCTACATCGGCAATCTGGTGTCTGCGCTTGGAGCGATCGATGCCGGGATCACGACACTTCTCGACTGGTCGCATATCCAGGACTCGCCCGAGCACACCGACGCAGTCATTAAGGCCCTGAACGATTCTGGGTTGCGGGCAGTCTTTGCATATGGGTTTCCATGGTGGGGGAAGTGGGAGGAGCGCCAACCGAGCTGGTTCGTGCGCGCCGCCACGGAGCACTTTCCCACCAAGGATCAGAACCTGACCCTCGCGTTGGCTGCGCCGGGACCCGAGTTCACCGACTTCGAAGTCTCACGCGACCACTGGAAGCTGGCTCGCGAGGCGAATGCGCGTATTACCACTCATGTCGGGGTGGGATCGTATGGGAAAGACCGGAAGGTGCAGGAGATGGGTACTGCGGGATTGCTCGGACCCGACACCACCTACATCCATTGCACCACTCTCAACAACACCGAGATCCAAATGATCGTCGATACGGGCGGCACAGTTTCGCTGGCCTCACCGGTGGAAATGATGATGGGCCACGGCATGCCCCCAATTCAGAAGTTTCTTGATCGAGGTCTACGACCCAGTCTGAGCGTCGACGTCGAAACCAACGTCCCTTCGGATATGTTCAACCAGAAGCGATCGGTGCTCGCTCTCCAGCGATCAATTGCCGCTGCCGAAGGCAAAACCGCAGTGTCAGCTCGAGATGTACTCGGATTTGCGACGACGGAAGGCGCCAGGGCTAATGGTCTGTCGAGCAAGGTGGGCTCGCTCACTCCCGGCAAACAAGCCGACCTCATCTTGCTCCGCACGGACCGCCTCAATGTGACACCGCTCAACGACCCGACAACTGCAGTGGTCACGGGCATGGACACAAGCAACGTCGATACCGTCATCATCGCCGGCCATGTCATGAAGCAGGGCGGCAAGCTCGTCCATGTCGATTGGCCGGCGGTGAGAAAAATGGCCGAGGAGTCGCGCGACTACGTGATCGAGAAGTCAGGTTTCAAACTGCCGAGGATCTAGAGGCCAGGGGTCAGGGATCAGGGGTCAGATCTGATCTCTGGCAAGATTCGCCAGCCCTTGAAGAATTCCCCACCCGGTTCATTTCGCCTTCTTCACAGTGACGGAAAGGCGCGAGCGGGCAGTCTCTACACCGTTCATGGGGAGGTGCCGACCCCGGCGTTCATGGCGGTGGGAACACGAGCCGCGGTGCGGGCGGTGGATGTCGACGACCTTGAGGCTGTGGGCGCCGAGATAATTCTCGCCAACACCTATCACTTACACCTGCGCCCTGGAGCGGATCGGTTTGCTGAACTCGGAGGTCTGCATGAGTTCTGGGGCTGGTCGAGACCGATCCTCACCGACAGTGGCGGCTACCAGATCTTTTCGCTGAGCCCGACGATCTCAGAGACCGGAGCCACGTTTCGTTCCACGTACGACGGACGAGCGATTGACCTGACACCGGAGGAGGCGGTCCGCATTCAAGAGTTGCTTGGGCCCGACATCGCCATGCAGCTCGATGTCTGCACGGGTCTGCCCGCTCCGCCCGATGAGATCGAAGGCGCGATGAACCTCACCCTCCGCTGGGGAGAAAGGTCCCTCGCTGCGCATCGCAGAGAAGATCAGGCGTTGTTCGGAATCGTGCAGGGTGGAATCTCGAAGGACTTGCGAGCTGAGAGTGCAGCGCGGACCGCGGCTCTCGGCTTCCCGGGATTTGGCATCGGCGGGTTGTCGGTTGGTGAGAGCCGCCAAGAAATGTTGCTCGCTCTTGATGCAGCGTTCCCCGAGCTTCCCCAAGCGAAGGTTCGCTACGTGATGGGACTCGGCGATCCCGAAG
>JACMJO010000249.1 GCA_014380605.1 Fimbriimonadaceae bacterium
AGTTGAGGTTCATAGTTTATCGTCCTTCTCGGATCGCGTTTTTGAGCCCGGCGAAGTATTGGGCGGTCATGTCGGTTAAAGCTTGGTAGCGTAGTTCGGTCTCAGCGATCGACATGACTTCGCGTTCGAGGTCGACGTTGCTGCCGTCTACGCGGATCGAGGTGCGATCGGAGAGCATCTGTTGGCGGCGCTCGCGCATCTCTTTCATGCGGACTTCGGCTTGATTGTTTTCCGCATCGAGCACAGCGTTGAAATCGCAGTCTTTGCGCTTGTAGCCGGGCGTATTGGCGTTGGCCAAGTTGCCCGTCAGCATGCTATGTCGCCGAGTCGTTCGGTCCATAGCCTGATCCAGGTTATTTACATGTGGCGCAAAAAGCTGGTCTAGTATCCGCACGGTCGGTTCTCCGCCGCGCATCCGTTCGCGTTACCCGAGCCCGATCCTTGGACTCGAGGGCCTTATTGGGCCCATCAGTCTTATCGGTCGCGGGGGGCAGAACTTGAGGGTAAATGCAAGCAGTTTTGCGGAGTCTATGTTCGTCATCCCGAGCGAGGAGCGAGGGAGCTCAGCTTACGTGGCGTGCATTCTAGCGACCGGGTCCTTCGACTCCGCGGTCCATCACACCCTGATCTTGCAGAACTCAGCGGACGCTCTGGTTCAGGATGACGGGCTCACTCAACCTAAATGAGAATCCCCTACTTGGCCCGCCGCATCCTTCGGGTCCGATGGACGGATAGGAGGCTGAAAGCAAGAATCGCCATCGACGTTGGCTCAGGAACAGGATTGGCGGCTACGAATTTGAAGTTACCTGCGCCATATTGAGCGACATTGAGGTCCACCGTGGTGGGGAACAGACCAAAGTTTCCGTTGCGACTCCTTCCCGTGAACGAGATGAGGCCACCGCCGGTGTTCAAGGTCGTGGCATAGGTGTTTCCCGACGTGAAAGAGTTCCCATTTTTCTCAAGGATGCCATATCCCTGCGCGACGATAGAACCCTTGAATCCTGCAGGCAAGAAAAGGGGAGAAGCTAAGTCCAAGAAGTTCGTCCGACCGTCGCCGTGGCCCTGATTTCCAGGTGAGAAGTATCGGGAGGCGACAATCTGCTGAGTCTCGCGGTTGTAGATGAAGCAATCGATGTTGTTCTGGATGCCGTTCTGGCCACTATCGAATATGCCCAACGCGGTGATCCTGATGTCTTGGTTGACATCGAAGTCCATGCCGAGCGCCCCGCTGAAAGACTGATTCCCGGTTACTTGAGGATACAGATAGGCCGTGAACTGGGCATTGCCGATCGCCGCAAAGCCCAGAACCAGGAATACATAAACAAACCGCACGCTTTCTCCAACTCCAAACAAAAGAACAATCTAGTGTAAGGGCGGAATCGGTGCCGTCCAACGCGGCGAAGACGAATCTAGCAGGATCGCTGGGGTCAGGAAATGCCACTTCGAGCAGCGATTAGCATGGCATCGGCAAAGCGGTCCACCTCCCCGATGGTCGAGTACACATTTGGGGTAACGCGAATCCCGCCGAACTGCGGATGGCCGATGGTGGTTACGTAGATTCCGTGCTTGGTAAGAAGCCACCCTGCCAGGTCCACGGGCATGATGCCCTTGATCTCGACAGTGGCGATCGCACAGGAATGGGTCGCTTCCAAGTTGGTGTGGAATACGACTTTATTCTCCTCGCGAATCTTGTCGGCCCATCTTGAGCGCAAATATCTAAACCTTGCCGCCTTTCGATCAACGCCGATGAGCTCATGAAAGGTCAGGGCTTCGCCGATCGCGTTATGGTTGGCGGCGGGGTGGGTGCCGATCTCCTCGAACTTGCGAATGTCCTTGGTTTGGGCGACATCCGCCGCCATGAGTGGCCAGAGTGCCTCGACCTTCTCCTTGCGAACGCTGAGGAATCCGGTGCCCATCGGGGCCATTAGCCACTTGTGGAGGGACGTGCCGTAGTAGTCGCAGCCAAGGCTGTCTCGCTGGAAGGGGAATTGAGCGAAGGCGTGGGCACCATCCACCACAACCGGAATACCGTTCTTTCGGCCGAGCTCGACCACGTCGCGAACCGGGAAGATCTGGCCATTCAGGAATGAGACCTGACTGACGAGGATGAGCTTGGTTTGCGGGGTCAATCCTCTCTGAAAGGCGGCGAGCAAGTCTGTGGGACGATTAGGCACATGAGGCGGGTCGACTTGCACAAGCTTGATCCCATCGCGCCGCTCGCGTTGGCGGAGTGTCGTGATCATCCTGGGGTAGTCCATCGTGGTCGTGAGGACTTCATCCCCCGCCTTGAGTCCAATCCCTAACAGACAAATCTCCAAGGCCTCGCTGGCATTGCGAGTGATCGCCATCTCTTCGTGATCGCATCCAAATGCTTTGGCGAGTCGCTTTCGAACATGTTCGACCTCCGGCTCCAAGTGCTGCCACATGTAGTAGCTCGGCGCTTGGTTGGCATAGTCGATCTGCCTCTTGAGGGCATCTTGGACCACTCTTGGGGCGGGGCTGCAACCGCCGTTGTTGAAGTTGGCAATGTTGGGATCGAGTGCGAAGGCTTGACGGATCTGAAGCCAGAACTCTTCGTTGTCTGCGGCGGCAATATCCTTTGAGACCAGTTTCTCCACCATGTCCAAGGCATCGTTGCGAAACGCCGCCAAGGCCAAGGTCGTGCCAAAGAACTGCCGCCGAGTGAGCATGGGGCAAGATTCCCTGGCCAAGTCCCATATTCCTCCATTGCGTCGGTTGCCGGGAACACCGCCGAATCTTGCCGGAGTATTGCGGGTATGGACCAACTGTCGAGACGCGATTTTGTGCTGGCGGCGGCCTCGACCGGGTTCGCGGCAATGCTTCACTCGTCACTGGGCAGTCCGCTGGCCCAAAGGGTGCCGCCAATCTCTAGAATCCGGCGGCTAAAACTGTTGACCGCAGTCTCAGTAGACGAGATGGAAGCCTTCTATGCAGGAAAGCTTGGAATGAAGACACTTGATCGCTCCGAGAAAGTCATCTCGCTTCGGGCGGGCGGAACCATCCTCGAGTTTGTGAAGAGTCCGCGCCAGGGCGACGGTCCTCTGCACCACTTCGCGTTCAATATTCCCCAGAACAAGATTCGTCCCGCCTTGGATTGGGCGAAGAAGAGACTGGAGTTGATCCCGGCTTGGGGTGACCTGGCCGATCCCAGCTACCCAAAGGAAGTGATCCACTTCCGCCATTGGAACGCCCATTCGATCTTCTTTTGGGACCCTGCTTTCAACTTGGTCGAGTTCATCGCCCGGCACGATCTGACGAACGATTCGAAAGGCGGGTTTTCATCGGGCGAGATCCTCTGCGCCAGCGAAATAGGACTGCCCACGACCGACCCGGTGAAGCTAGCGAAACTGCTCAACAAGGAACTGCCGTTGCCTGCCTACCCGTCCGGAACTTCGCCCCAATTCGCAATGGGCGACCAGAACGGACTTCTGCTATGCCTAATGAAGGATCAAACTTGGCCGAATAGCCCGAAGAGGTCGATCAAGTGGGGGGTCAATCGGACCGAGATCGAGTTGGCAGGGACGGAGAACAAGACAATCCAGGTTCCGGGGTATCCCTTTACGATTCGGGTCGTCAAGTAGGCCATGTTTGGCGTGGTGCTTGTCTTAGTCCTACAATGCAGATGTGAAGCATACGGGACGCCTAATCGCAATTGGATTTGGGTGTTTGGTTGTGTTTCTTACCTTGCCCATGGTGTTTGTATGGCATGCCTTTGGGTCGAGCAATGCCAATGTAACTTCACGGTGGCGCGAGACCTTTCGCGAAGAGGCAAGCTACTTCTGGATTCCCCAAGAAGCAAAGTTGGTGCATGCCGAGGAAAGGCAAGAGTTCATGGGTGGTGGGTTCTTGGTTGTTTTTGCATTGCCTGAAACCAAACTTCCTATCGAATGGCTGGAGTTAATGGCCACGAAATCGAAATTGAACGCCTGCCGAAAAAGCAGACTGATGTTCGACTGCGAAGGCGATATCAATCGACTGGAGTACATCCCAGCTCGCAAAGTCTTCGAAGCGGAACACATGTGGGACTGAGGCAA
>JACMJO010000250.1 GCA_014380605.1 Fimbriimonadaceae bacterium
CCACCAGCCATCCTCGCCAGCATAGAGCTCGACATCGAAAAGACTATCCATAGGTTCATTATACGGTTACCGGAAAGGGATGGGTCCGACAAAACCCAGCCCCAACCCAACCTCCAACCAGGGCTACAATCCCCCAATGGCCAAGATCGTTGCGATCCGCAATCCCAAAAGCGGCCGCTCGCGCCTGGCCAAGTCCTGGGAGCAGATTAAAGCCGACCTCCAATCCCGCCTCGGCCCCATCGAATTCTGGGAAACCCAAGGTCCCGGCCGCGCAACCCAACTCGCCAAACAAGCCGTCGGCCAAGGTTTCCAAACCGTCATCGCCATCGGCGGCGACGGCACCATCACCCAAACCGCCAACGGCCTGATCGGCTCCGATGTCGCATTCGGTGTCATCCCCAGCGGCACCGGCAATGACCTCTGCCGAACCCTCGGCATCGGCGCCTCTATCCCAAGGGCCCTTGATGCCCTCCAAAATGGCAAAACCATCCAGATGGACGTCGGCCATTGGAGAACAGATCAAAACGAAGGCTACTTCCTGAACATCGCCGGCATGGGCTTCGATGCCGCCGTCGCCGACCGCATCAATCAAGGCTTCCGAAGCCTTCGCGGAACCGTCGCCTATCTCGCCGCCGTCATCGCCACCCTCCGCACCTATCAGCCAAAGGAACTAAAGCTAACCCTGGACGGCCAAACGATCGAAGAGGAGATTATGCTCGCCGCCGTCGCCAATGCCCAATCCTATGGCGGCGGCATGCGGGTCGCCCCCATGGCCTCCATCACCGATGGCATGTTGGACATCATTCTTGTAAAGCGACTGGGCAAGTTCGACTTCCTGAGAGCCTTTCCCAGCGTTTTCAAGGGCGGCCATATCGGCCATCCCGCCGTCGAGCACTACCGCGCCCGATCCATCCGCCTAGATCCTCGCGGCGACTCCCCATTCCTCATCGACGGCGAACTCACCCCCTGCCAATGGGCCGAAATCGAAATCCTCCCCGCCGCCCTCCGCATCATCGTGCCGTAAGTTCTTCAGAAGGTCGTTTTGCTTTACAATCGAGCTACCGGGCATTGCTATGTGTTACTCCCTCTACATCTCTACAACCAGTGAGCATGACCTATCGGAGCTTAACTCCGACCTGTGTCAATTCGAGAAGTACGTCGGGCCCGAGGATCAAGAGATTGTCGACCTCCTAGCGCACCCCTCCAAATGGTATTTGAGCGTTTACGGTTCACCAGGTTGCAGTTGCCATTTTCGCCACAAGTTGGGTGGAGATGTTCCTCCTTATTTTGAAGAGCCACAAGAATGGGCCAATGAGGACTCAGACGAGATCGAATCGACCCTCAAAGCCTACGACCACTTCAAATGGATCGTGGATGCGGGCCACAGTTTGGACATTGTTGACGTTTGGACTGAGACAAAGGCTGAGCAGGTTATGGTCATGGAAGTCAGTCTAGGCAAGATATCAAGAGAGGCTTTTCACTTCATCGAAGACGTTAGATTTGTCGTTTCCAAATAGTCTTATAGAGCGTCCACAGCTAACGAATATCTTCTGGCTTTGGGATTGGCTCGGCTACAGAGCCTGACCTAGGTCGAACAGGCACTAAGGGGGACCGGTCTCCTGCACCTTGTGCACCTTGGGGTGGTTCCGAACCTTTCGCATGGAACCCGATGAGCACATTCTTTAGCGATGGATTGGTCTCCTTAATGAACTCTCGCAGGTCTTCATCAGAAAGTGATTGCAGTTGCACCTGGCGATTGATTGCCTCCCCATGACCAGCGAATTCCTCGATCAAAAGGAACGAGATTAGGGGTTCGACCGCGTTATCGACAAAGGCTTCAACCTCCAAATCCTTTGCGATGCCAATAGCCAAAGCTCCGTTGGCTTTCTCAGCGACGTAGACGTACGAAGGCAGGCTCACACTTTCATGTTACGCCAGTCGTACGCTGCAAGCTTGCGTATCCTAGTAGTCGTCAGGTTTGGCCGTTTTAACGATTCCCCCCGAAGGCAGTTTCAAGCTCAACGAGATTGACTCCAAAGCCAAGGAGCGTCCGAGAAACGCTTGTCTCCTTAGTAAAAGCCATCGCCAAAAACAAATCCACCTGAGATATTGAGGCTGCTCGTCTAGCTCGTGCGATATGCGCCGCACTTTCGAAACTCCGATGCAGCAGTGTTGACATTGCTTGCGGCCGATTATCATCAAGGACTGGAGAAATCGGTTCAGGCCATCGACTTTCCATCGCATTTGCAAAGTCAACCGGGTGTACTCCAATTTTCCGGAAGGCCGCGGAGATCTTAGTTCGGTGACCCGTTACTAGAACCCTTGCGACATCTACCGTGGTGACGTATCCACGGCGCTTTGCCTCAGGGTGTTGTGAAACAGTTCGAAATACTTTAAGTAAAGTTTTGGATGGCTTCTCAGTAGTCATCATCGTCGTAAGGCCTCGTCAGGCTCAGAACTCAAGTTTGCCATACCGCTCGACGAGGCGCTGCCAGTCGGCTCGATGCAGAGCCTCCTGCACTCGCAAGCGGTCCGTTTGAGGTCTACTTGCGAGAGCCCTTCGCTTCGTAATGGAGGAATCAAAATCAAAACCTAGGCAATAATCAACCATGGAAAAGTCGCAAACAGTTCTTCGCCGACTTCACTCCTGCGGTCCCAATTGCGACCTGCTTAACCAAGTCGGAGATGACGTTGCAAGCCTCCGCGAGCTTGTACCCAAACTCGAATCCCTTCGCCAAGAAGACCCGAAGAACGACCTTTGGGAAAAGCGTCACGCCGAAGCCGCATCAATGCTCACGGAGTACGAAACGCGCTACAAATCAATGGTTAGAGTGCGTGAGCGGTCTTTGCGGACTTTTCGCAAACTCCGCCCAAAGTTGAGCGCAGAATCCATTCACAAGCAAAGAGAAGCCGAGCAGCACTCCCTAAAGCCTGACCTAGAAAATCGATTTCAATCACTTATCGAAGAACTCGAAGACCTCGTGTTCGAGTTAGCGGTTACCGAAAGCGAAGTGAAACGGCCCGAACTCCTCACGTTAGTCGATTCGCTTTCCGTCCAAATCGAAATGGTTTTAGGCTCTTCTGGGATGCTCAAAGCTAGTGCCGGTATTCGAGAGGCTGCACTCCAAATGGCAAGAATGCTTGATGAGGCACAACTAGCTGAGGATGAGCTTGCGAAAGAAGAGACCGAAGAACCTCGCAGAGCTTCAAATTGAATTACGATCACATGGTTCAGGCAAAGGATAGGTACAAACGTGCTACACACTACCACGACGAACCACAGGGGCCCTCTGCTATTCCGATGGCCAAGGTGCTCCGTAAGAGCTAGGTTCGAGATTGCAATCCAACGAGAGTCGCATACATGAAACAAGGCTTCGCTGTTGAGTTTGAACGATTGACGTCCAAAGTGACATCCAAGGCTGATGCAATCATTCTTCTTCAAAATCTGGACGAATACTCAGGACTGAACGAACTTGAAAAGGAATACCTGCGAGCCTGGTATTTTCGTGCAAAAGGCGAAGATGTTGTAGCCAATGAAATTCTTGAAAACCTCGCCGCTAATCCAAATACGCCGATCGGTCGAATGGCTTTCCTCCTCAGAAGAAAGCGAGACGACCCTGGTGGTCAATACAGTTGAGGCAAGCCGATGAAGAAAACATGCCAAGAGATTTCAGATTCGGTCTTTTCTGTGCTTGACCAGAATAGGACTAGCCCTCCAGATGTGACCCATCGGCTGCTTTTGGACATCATAGACGGACTCTCATTAGAGCAACTTATTAGCTCAGGCAACAAGCATTGTTCCGCCGCTGCAAGCATGATTCTGTGGTCATCCATGAGAGACAGCTTGCATCAAGGAAACTTTGCAGAAGTCACCGGGCATTTCAGCAGATTAGTGGCTTGGAGCAAGTCTTTCGAACCGGAGTATCACGCGCACACGTGCTTCGCTTTCTTGATGGAACTGTGGCAGCTCCTACTATCCATGAAGATAGAGGCAAGTGAGGCCTCAGACCTGGCTGGACTCCTTGAAGTACCAGAATTTACCGGCCTGCTCGACTCCCCCACGTATTCCGACAGATTACAGGACTTAGTGGCGTTCATCAGGGCTAAATGATTTCACAGAACCTCTCCAGCTGCCTCGGCCCCTCAACCCTAGACTCTTAACACTCAACCGGTCCTCAGATTCCGCAGCCCCGCCAACGTCGACCTAAAGCCGCACGCCGAGTAGAACGGCTCCAGGTGCGGCTCATAGTCGACATGGAGCCACTCGATGCCCTTCTCCGACGCAACCTTGGCGGCCTCTTCCATCAACCTCCGACCAATGCCGCGCCGCTGGTGGGTCTTCCGCACTGTCGGCTCCAAAACAAACGCGTGGATACCGCCATCCCAAGCCAGGTAAACGAATCCAACCAGCTCCTCGCCGTCATAGGCGCAGATGTACGCGAGGCTTCGGCTGAGAACATGGTCGAAACCGCACGGCTTATGTTTCGGCCAGGCGGTCCCATAGAGGTCGTTCAGCGCCTCGTCTGAAACAGGCGGACTGACTAAAAAGACGATCTCAGAATCCAACTTTCCTCACCGCTTCTTCCGGTCCCTCCACATCAGCGAAGCACCAATGTGGAGGGTTATTGCGCTCTGAACTCTCAACGCTGGTCCCCAACCGAGGAACCAAGGAACCTAAAACCGAGGAATGTCACGACCCACTACCCACCAACCACTAACCACCAACCACTAACCGCTAACCACCAACCGCGCAACCGCCGCCTCGATCGCCTCCACCTTCGCATCCGCCTTGAACGCCGACACCACCTGCCCGTCCTTTACCAGGAACAGCGCCGGAATCGCAATCACCCTCAGTCGATCCCAAGTCTGCTTGTCGTCCCACAAAACCGGATTCGCAAACGGAGTCTTCTTGACGAACTTGTCCATCGTCTCGCGCTTCTCGTCGATGCTGATCGACAGAACCTCGAAGCCCTGCGCCTTGTACTTGTCCCGAATCTTGTCCAGCTTGGGCTTTAGAACCAAACAAGGCTTGCACCAAGTGGCCCAATAGTCCAGCAAGACAACCTTGCCCTTCAAAGCTTCGGCATCCCAAACTTTGCCCGTCTGATCCTTCAGATTCAAAGCGCCCAAGGCGAAGGGCAACGAAAGGGACATAAACCGCTCAGGGTCTTTCTTGAACTCGGCCACCTCTTTGCCAGCGCAGAAGTAATAGGCCTTGCCCTTATACTTCACGCCCGCCGCCGGCTTCTCCTCCGCATGACCTGCGCCGTGAGCGGTGCAGATGACGCACTCCGCCATCTTCGGCAACTCCTTCTTCGCAATGTCCTGGGGAGTGTCTTGAACCCCACCCATCGTCGCCAAAATCATAATCAATGCTTTCATTTCTCTTTCCTCACCGAAACTCGAAACTCGTAACTTGAAACTCGCAACTTTCTCAAAACCCCCAACTCACGCTGATCCCCGGACGCTTCAGCCAAATCATCATCGCCGAAACGTTGAAACTGTCTCCCTTGTAGGTCAGCAACAGATGGCTCCGAACGCCATCCATCATGTACATCGCATCCCACCGCTCCGCCAAACCGAGAGTCACCCCGAACGGCAGGTTGAACCGCTGGTCGTGCTCCGAGTAGTTCAGGCTCACATACACGCTCGCCTTCAAAGCCGGAATCCCCTTCGCAAAGGTGATGTAGTAGGCGTGCGGACCCGGCGGCGTCCCGATGCGATCGCTGGACGTGCCCAAATTGATCATCGGCCGCTTGTCCGTCTCCGTCGTCAGGATGTAGTTGCCAATAAAGCCGACCTCGCCCGCCTTCGGGTTCCACTCCAATCCCGCCTGTAGCCGAGGCGTGAATCGGTGAGTCGCCGTCATGCGGTAGCGCGGACGCTCTAGGTCGACATCGACAAACCTTGCCGATATCACCCACTTCTTGCTAATCTCCCCCGAACCGAGGAAGCCACCCTCACCGGGTCACCCAGTTCACGTTGGAACTTGGATCGGTCGCCGGATCGGTGCTCCTTTGTCTTGGGCAAAGCTCCCTGCCCCCAGGGCGAGCAGCGGTATGACGAGCAGTGATTTCATCAGCAACAGTTACAGTTGGGGCAGTTGCACGGACAGGTGCAGCCGCCTTCGCAGCATAGACAGTTAGTTGGCATGGATAAGGTCCTCCGTTAAGTTAGGGTTAGAAAATCCGACGACGCAGCACCCATCCACCCGAAGGCGGATTCGGCTCTGGAGACGCGAATTGTCGGCGTCGATCGCGTCGCTGTTAGGCTGAAAATGGTCGAAAGCCATCCGTACCGCGGGCCTGGCTTCCTCATCGATACTGTAGATAATCCAAGTTCGCCGCTTCTCCGTCTTGACGACGCCTGCATTGCGCAGAATCTGAAGGTGGCTGGATAGGCTGGATTGGCTCACCGCCAATGCATCCACCATCTCGCACACGCAAAGCTCGGACTGGAGCAGAGCGCTAAGAATCCGCACCCGCGTGGGGTCGGCCAAGGCTTTTCCAAAGGCAACGATCTCAGTCATATCGGAATATCGAGAATCATTGATATTATAGCCCGTGGCATGCGCGTCTCGGCCATGTCACCCGCTTTTCGCCTCAATCGTCAAAAAACTAGTTGACAAAACCGTGTTTCAAGACCTTATAGGTATGAAGCAAACTCTCTGCAATTCTTTGCGGCAACCTTTGCGTCTTTGCGCGAAAGCACTTCCTCAACCCCCATCGGTCCAATATGTCCTATCCGTACTATTTACAACTCCTCCGCTCCTCCGCTCCAGAACTGGTCCAAATTCACAACCTAAAAACACTTATGCGCGAACACAGTAAAAAACGATACACCAAATCCCGGTTCAACTGAACCTAGAAAACCGGTCAAAACCAGATTCGAATTTGGTCGCAAATCCGTCGCGACCAGGTTCAAAACCCGTCGAGAAAAAACGCGACGGAAGGACAAATACCTGGTGCCAAATCACCGCAACCTAATAATCGAAGGCATGGCCCCTTCCACCCGGTTGCTACAGGTACCCTTGAAGGCCAATCATGTCACTGCTGGATGTCCCAATCGGCACAAAGGCCCCGGAAATCGTCAACACCATCATCGAGATTCCCCGAGGCTCGACAAACAAGTACGAGGTGGACGCCAAAACGGGAGTCATCAAACTGGACCGGGTGCTTTTTTCTCCTTTGTTCTACCCATTCGACTACGGCTACATCCCGCAAACTCACTACCTGGACGGCGACCCGCTGGACGTTTTGGTATTGCTGAGCCACCCCACTTTTCCAGGCTGCGTGATCGAGGCCAAACCGATCGGGGTTTTAGAGATGAGCGACGACAAGGGCCCGGACGAGAAGATCCTCTGCGTGGCCACCAAAGACCCTCGCTACGGCTATCGCGACGACATGGACCGCGTCAACCCGCACACCCTGAAGGAGATCACCCATTTCTTTGAGGTCTACAAGCACCTGGAGGACAAGGCGGTCGAGGTCAAGGAATGGAAGGGGCGAGATTTGGCGTTGGAGCTGATTCGGAAGTATCGGACGGATTTGTGAGTTGAGAGTCTAGAGTTCCTTCACCATCCGCCAATGCGGAACGGTGACCTCTTCAAATTCATCGCCTTCCTTCGCATACTTGAGCCGCTCATAGAATGGAACGGCCGTGTCTCGGGCGCTAAGAACCATCCGCTTGTAGCCTCGATCCCGCGCCAGGCGCTCGGAGAAGATGACCAACTCGGTACCGATTCCCTTGCCCTGGATTTGGTCGTCCACCGCCACTTGCCGCATTTTGATATCCTCCGCGTTTTCGGGAGTCAACACAAGGCAGCCCACAAGCCGGGCGAGGTCGAACCCCGCAATGTGAAGGTCTCGGACCTCCTTTTCCAGGTCTTCAGGATCGAAATCGAGGCCAAGAGGCGTGCGCAAGATGCGGCGTCGGAGTTGGATGGTTTCCCAGTATTCCGGGGAGCCATGTCGGACGGTTCGGATTTTGAGCACAGCGAATTCTAGCCCCTTTCACCTAAGTGGTTAGTGAAAACTTGAAGACTGAGCTACTTCCTTTTGGCGGCAGGTTTCTTCTTCGCCGGGGCTTTTCTTGCGGCGGGCTTCTTGGCGGCGCTCTTCTTCTTGACAAACCTGGTGGATGGGCCAGCCTCTCGCTTTCTGGCCAGAAGTTCGGCGGCTTCTTCTTGGGTCACCAAGGTTGGCTCTTTGCCTCTTGGGAGGGTAGCGTTGGTCTCTCCGTCAGTCACATAAGGGCCATATCTGCCCGCCAGAATCTTAACCTCGCCCGCCGCCCCTTCAATTTGGCCAAAGACTTTGAGGGGTTCGACGGCTGCTCTGGCAGTGCGCTGAAATTTGGGCTGCTTGAGAATCTCCACCGCCGCATCAACTGAAAGGCTTATCCCAGTCTTCCAGTCGTCCACATTGCGAATCTCTGGTCCGCTTTGGATATAGGGACCGTATTTGCCGATTCTGAACTCGATGGGAGCCTTGGTTTCCGGGTGGGCTCCAATGGTCTTGGGCAACTCGCAGAGCTGACCCAATTCTTCTTGGCTGAGGGAACGAGGGTCAGTGTTCGGGGGGAGGCTCACCCAGGTTGGCTTGACCTTGGCTTCGATCTCCTCGGGAGTGCGCTCGACTTCCAGATAGAATCCGGCGCGTTGCTTCAGTAGAAGATTACGACCCGTCTTGGGGTCCTTGCCGATGGATTCCGCGGCGGGCGCTTTCTGGTTGAAGAGTTCAAGCGCCTTCTCGACGGTCAGGTCGGCGGGGGCAAGATCCTCGGGGACGTTGGCGTACTTCTTGGCCGTGCCGTCGCCATGCTGGAGGAAGGAATCGCCTTCCTTGCCGTTGCGCACCAGGATCGGCTCGCCATTGTCGGGATGGACGCCAACCAGATAGGCAGGGTAGGGCAGGTCTTTCTTTCGCTCATCGACCGCGGTCTTGAGGCCTACTTTCGTGCCGGTGCCGAGGAAGAACTCCTTGAGATACTTCTTGGAGCTGACCTTGCCATTGGCAATCTCGTCCAGCTCGTCGTCCATGTTCCGGGTGAAATCGAGCTCCATGAACTCGGCAAACCCTTGCTCCAGAACAGACATGGTCAGGAACGCCTTGAAGGTTGGAACGAGTTGTTTGCCAGACTTGCGGACGTAGCCTCGGTCCAGGATCACGCTGATGATGCTGGCATAGGTGCTCGGACGGCCGATGCCTCGGCTTTCCAATTCCTTGATGAGGGTGGCTTCCGTGTATCGGGCGGGAGGCTTGGTTTCGTGCTCGGCAGGGTTGAGGGTTTCCAGCTTGACCTCGAGTCCTTCCTTGAGTCGAGGGAGCTTGCGCTCGCCGGACTCTTTCTCAGCTTCCTCGTCGTCGAGGCCCTCGAGGTAGACCCGTCGGTAACCGTCGAAGAGGATTTGCTTGCCGCTGGCTCGGAAGGTGGTGTTTTCGACCGCAATTTCGACTTCAGTTCGGAGGACGTCGGCGTTCTTCATCTGGCAGGCGACCGTTCGTTTCCAAATGAGGTCGTATATTTTGAACTGGTCTTCCGTGAGAAACTTCTTGATCTCGCTGGGTTTGCGATAAGCGTCGGTTGGGCGAATCGCCTCGTGGGCCTCCTGGGCGTTCCGGACTTTGCTCGTGTACTGATTGGGCTTGCTCGGGAGGCAGTCGGCATAGTCTTTTTTGATCAGACCCCTCAGATTTTCCAGCGCGGAAGTGGACAGGGTAAGACTGTCGGTTCTCATGTAGGTGATGAGACCGATCTGTTCGCCGGAAATTGATACGCCTTCATAGAGGGACTGGGCAATGCGCATGGTTCGATCAGCGCTGTAGCCGAACTTACGGTTTGCATCCTGTTGGAGCGTGGTCGTCATGAAGGGCGCGTAGGGCCGCTCTTGACCTTCGGTTTCGGTGAGTTTGGAGACCTTCCAGGGCTTGGCGACCTGGAGCTTTTTGGCGAGGGTTCCTGCCTGGTCCGAGTTGAGGAGAACCACCTCGTTGGCTTTGACTTTCAGCTGTCCTGTGGTGGAATCGAAGTCTGCGCCATTGGCGACCCGCTTGCCGTCGAGGGTCTTCAGTTCAGCTTCAAACGAGGTGCCTTCATAAGAGAGCTTAGCCTTGAGGTTCCAGTAGACGGCGCTGTGGAAGTCTCGCCTCTGCATTTCGCGCTCGACGATCAACTTCACGGCGGGGCTTTGGACTCGGCCGGCGCTCAGGTTTTTGGTGACTCGGGACCAGAGGACGGGAGAAAGGGTGTACCCGTAGAGACGATCCAAGATTCGGCGGGCTTCCTGGGCTTCCACGAGACCTTCATCGATTTGGCGCGGATTGCTCAGAGCCTCGAGGATGGCGCTCTTCGTAATTTCGTGAAACGCAATACGGGAAACCTTGACTCCCTTGTTCGGCTTGAGCGTTTGGAGGAGGTGCCAAGAGATGGATTCGCCTTCGCGGTCTTCGTCAGTCGCGAGTATGAGTTCCTCTTTGCCTTTCATCGCCTGGCGAAGTTTGGCCACTTGCTGGGACTTTTCGGGAGGGACCTCGTAGATCGGTTCAAAGTTGTTATCGACGTCCACCGAATAGTCGGCCCACCACTTTTTGCGGTGCTCTTCGGGCAGGCCCTTGGCATTAGGCAGGAGATCTCGGATATGACCAATGCTGGCCTGCACCTCGTAGTCTGCCCCGAGGTAGCTGCCAATGGTTTTCGCCTTGGCGGGCGATTCCACGATTACCAACTTCTTAGCCATGTTTCAAATTCGATCCAACTGACTGTACGCGCCCAATCCCAAGCCGTCGCATGATACGTGAATTCGGCGGGTGCATCCTACCCTCATTAGTCGCTCTATGAACGCTTGGGATTGGGAGAGCGTTCTACTTGATATCGAAAAGACTCATTCTGACGGGCTCATGATTGCTCGCGTGGAACGTCTTAACAGAAAGGTCCGCCTACTCGGCTAGACTAAGAGCACCCACAGTATGAAACGTATTTTTGTCACGCTTGCGCTGGCGTTGTCTTGTTTGGGCTTGGCCCAAGAGACCTTTTTGGGCTTGTACTTGCAAGGAAACAAGCTTGGATACTCAAGTTACAAACAGTCTGACGATCAACTTGAAGGTAAGCCGGTAAAACGCAACGACTCAAGAACGATCATCAATGCCGGCTTGCTTGGGGCAGCGATGCAGATGGAGATTCAAGCCGTGTCCTGGACCGACGGTAACGGAAAGCCGATCAAGATGCGATTCGTAACGTCGAGCGCGGGCCGGTCCCAGACGGTGGATGCTTTGTTCAAGGGAAACCAGGTTCTGTTAGACATCGTGAACAACGGCGCCCTGTCTAAGAAAACCCTCACGATCCCGGCAGGCGGGCAGATCATCGACGATCCGCTGACACCGATCGTCAGCGGGGGATTCTCGGTTGGGACAAGCAAGACTTTTTACATCCTCGACCCAACAACGGCAACGCTGATCAAGAACGAAGTCCAGCTCAAGGGTCCAGCCGAGGCAACGGTGAAGGGCAAGAAGGTATCGGCTATCCGCGTTGACGTGCTCGACCCGCGTGCCAACACGACGATTTACCTCTCTTCAAAAGGGGATTTGATCAAGGGTGAAGGTCCGATGGGAATCGAGATGATCCCCGAATCCAAGGAAGAGGCGATGGGCGAAACCAGCGCGCCTGGATATCGACCGTCGATCGACCTAGCGTTAATCACCAGCATCAAGACCGACAAACCGATCAAGGAGCCCGGCAAACTTGGCTTCCTGAAGATGAGAATCACAGGTCGGAAGCTATCCAGGATTCCCAACGACACTCACCAGGCGGTGGTTGGATCGGGCGAGAAGTGGCAGGTGACCGTACACCCTCAACGACTAACCGCCTCGCCGGGAGCTACGATTGTGCAAGCCCGCGCTTCGAAACCAGGCTGGAACAAGCCAAGCCACCTCATTCCGAGCGATTCCGACGAATTCAAAAAGCTGTCGGCACAAATCGTAGCCGGTGAGACGAACGCCAAAAAGGCGGCTTTGAAGATCAAAGCCTACGTTCAAAAGCAGATGAGCCCTAACGCGGGGATCGGGGTCCTGCGCGAAGCGGGCGAGATACTCAAAACCAAAGAAGGCGTCTGCCGCGACTATGCCATTCTCACGGCGACAATTATGCGGGCGGCGGGTATTCCGACTCGCTTGGCAAGCGGTTTGGTGAACTGGGATGGTAACTTCTACTATCACGCCTGGGTTGAAATCTGGGATGGCAAGAGATGGCTCGGAATGGACTCTACAACGCCCGAACCCCAGATATCAGCCGCGCATGTCAAGCTCAGCGATGGCAACGTCGAAGAAGCCTTTACATTCACTTTTCTGGATAAGGTGAAGATCGAGGTTTTGGAGGCAAGGCGCTGGTAGACCCCAATCCTGACGAGAAGGTTCCTTCTCAAGTACACTGAAAGATTAGTTCTGTGATTGGACGAGAGATTGTCAGGCTGATTGTTATCCTCCTGTTTGCGACCCTTGGCGCTATTCCATTGGGAATCAGCGCGCCCACGATTATGAACCAGATTTTCCTCTGGGTGGTCCCGATCGTGCGAGGCAAAGTGCCTGAACCCAACGAGGGCTACTCCGGCGCAGGATCGTTTGCATCTGTTTTCCCATTGATCGTCCTTGGAGGCATTGCCGGGGCTTGGGTTGGGTCCAAAGTTTTCGATTGGCTGGAGCGAACAATTGAGCGTTGGGACAAAATGGCCGGTGGCGATAAGGTCACCCTTTTCATCGGCTTGTTTGTCGGCGTCGTTATCTCTCTGCCTTTTCTAGTCCTCTTTCAGGCAATTGGCGTCTCCATCGCTATCTTGCCCGTCCTAATCGTTGCCCTGACGCTTGGGTTTGTAACGGTTTCAATCTACGCCTTGCAGTCGATGGATGAGATTCTCCCTTGGTCTAGAAATCGGGGCAAGACTCGCCGCACCGGCATTAAGATCCTAGACACAAACGTGATTATCGATGGACGGATCTACGACGTGGCGAGGGCAGGGTTTCTGGAAGGTCAGATATACGTTCCGGGCTTCGTCCTCGACGAACTTCAGTACATCGCCGACGACCACAACGGACTTCGGCGACAACGGGGCCGTCGCGGGCTCGAGGTCTTGAAGCACATGCAAGCCGAGTTTCCGATGGAAGTTCGGGTCTATGACAAGTATGCCGCAGACCCAAACGAGCCGGTCGATTCCCGATTGGTGAGGCTGGCGAAGGCCCTTGGGGGGGACATTATCACCAACGACTTCAATCTCAATCGAGTCGCGGCACTTCAGGACGTGAAGGTCTTGAACCTGAACGACTTGGCGCTGGCTCTTCGCCCGAACGTGTTGCCCCAGGAAGCGCTGACCTTGGCGATTATTCGGGAAGGCAATCAGCCTGGGCAAGGGATCGGTTACCTGGAAGACGGAACAATGGTCGTGGTTGAAAATGGCAGGCCCGCGATCGGTGAGACGGCGGAAGTCATGGTAACCCAGGTTATCCAAACAGAACGAGGCAAGCTCATCTTCGGCGAGATTCGCGACGAGGAAGGACCAGAATTTCAGATGAGGAAGCCTAAGAAAGGCGGCCTTTTTTGAGGATTGGAGCTGTCATTCTCGCCGCGGGTCGAGGGACAAGATATGGCGGCGACAAGGTTTGGGCAAGGCTTGGCGGAAAACCAGTTTGGCAATGGTCCTTCGACACCTACGCAAGCCATTCAAGAGTGTCCGAGGTTGTCTTAGTTTGCCCCGCCGCCCAAATCGAGCGTTATCGTTCGGAGACCTCACAAGCGAAAGCGATTGTTTCTGGTGGCGTTACCCGGCAGGAGAGTTGTCGAAACGGATGCGCAGAATTGGCGAACGTCGATCTCGTTTTGATCCATGATGCCGCCCGCCCGTTTGTGTCCGCTGAGCTTATCGATCGGGTGATCGATGCGGCCTTGGCGTTCGGCGCGGCCGCCCCAGGGATACCCGTCACCGATACGCTCCGAAACGAGGCAGGCGAAATCATCGACCGGACAGAATTGGTCGCCATGCAGACGCCGCAAGCGGCTCTTTGGGCAGATCTGTTCCGTGCTCAGCACGAGGTGGAGGGCGAATTCACGGATGATATCGCACTTCTCCAACAGATTGGTGTGAAGCCCCAGATTATAGAGGGCGACCCCAAGAACCTCAAGATCACGACGGAGGACGACTTGGCAAAAGCCCGAGGAATCGTTGGATATGTGGAGACGCGGACGGGCCTTGGCTATGATATCCACTCCTTTTCTTCTGATCCAGCCAGGCGCTTGATGGTTGGAGGCGTTGAATTCGAGGGCCCAGGGCTTGAGGGCCATTCCGATGCCGATGCACTCCTACACGCAGTAGTCGATGCGATTCTTGGTGCAGCATGCCTGGGAGACATCGGCGTCCATTTCCCGAACACCGACCCGCAGTGGAAGGACAAGGCTTCAGTTGAGTTTTTGACGCACGCCACAGGTCTAGTCAAGAAATATGGTTGGGCGGTGACCCATGTCGATGCGACGGTTGTGGCGGAGAAGCCAAAGATAATGGCCAAATCGGCCGAGATCAGGACAGTCATTGCCAATGCAGTTGGCCTGACTCCAAGCCAAATAAGCGTTAAAGCCACCACAAATGAGCGGCTTGGCGCAATTGGGCGGGAAGAGGGCCTCGCCGCATTCGCCGTTGCCACGATCAGAGAAGCCTAAAGCTCGCCCGTCAGAGTCAGGAGCCCAACCTTCGTTGCCCCTGCCTTGAGCAAGGCAATGGCGCATTGGTCGCCGGTGTGGCCGCTGGTGGTGACATCGTCGATGAGCAGAATCGTTTTCCCGGCGACCCCGCTAGATGCTTGAAAGGCGCCGACAAGGTTGCGTGACCTCTCTTCGCCTCGCAGCCCAACTTGAGGTCGGGTGGCGCGAACTCTTGTCAACAACTGGAGAGCGAGCTTTTCCCTTGGCAGTTTCAAGGCAAGGGCTTCAGCTTGATTGAAGCCGC
>JACMJO010000251.1 GCA_014380605.1 Fimbriimonadaceae bacterium
CCGGAGCGGCGGCGGTGCCCGCGATCACTTACGGCATCCTCTTCGGCACATCCACCAACTCATCCTTCTCCACCATCTCAAAGCGGCCGAACAGCGAGCCGGATGGCGTCGAGTAGGTGCCTTCGATCGCCACAGCATCGGAGTCGCCATGGCCAGTGTAGTTGCGACTCCAGATTGCCCCGAGCGACCAGTCTCCCCGCTGATGGAAGGCGCTCAAAACCAGACGATGTTGATCGCCTTCCTCAAGTGCCTCCGGATTCTTCAGAAACCCATAGGATGCGCTGAGGGACCAATCGTTGCTCGGGTTGAAAGTGAGTCTGCCACCAGCAGAATCAAGCTTGATCGGGTCGATATCCCAGCGGTTCTCGTCCGGCTCCCGACCGGTAAACAGGGAACCTTCGATCTTCCATCGGTCGGTAATGTTGACTCCCGCCGTGACTACTCCCGAACTGATGTGGGTGCCGTCGTTCCAGTGATGGTTGATCGGAGCCTCGGGCATTTCCCAAGCGCTGGGCCGGTGCTGGAATGCCGCTGTGCCCATCGCAGGTTCACCAACAGGGGCGAAGTACAAGAAGCCCTTGCGGCCTGCCCCGATGTCGAATGAGTACGTCACTGCCAACTCCATGATTCCGTCGTGCGGATGTTGGCGATCCTTCAGAGGCTCGCCAAACGCGGTTTCGCC
Organism: Fimbriimonadaceae bacterium; assembly: GCA_014380605.1. Classification (GTDB taxonomy): domain Bacteria; phylum Armatimonadota; class Fimbriimonadia; order Fimbriimonadales; family Fimbriimonadaceae; genus 55-13. The sequence continues at coordinate 683 of JACMJO010000251.1, forward strand.
AGTCTGGAACAGGTCGGGATAGCCTTCCTTGCCACTAGTCAAGGGATCAAGCGAACCCATGAATCGGATCTGCCAGTTTTCGCGTTGAGCCATGAACATCATCATGGAGTTGGCAAACGCTTGGGACTCGCCTCTGTCGCCGCCTGCATCCACCCAGTTGGCGGTACCAAGACCCATGAAGTTCACCTCCCAGCCTCCAAAGTTGCCGAGCATCCTCATATGCATCGGCGAACTCGCCGGAAGCCAGCTCGTGCCGCTGGACTCCTGGGACATCGTCGTGGTGAAGACGCCTTTCATGGCTCCCATGTCGTCGCGCATCGGGTGAACGTGTTGTTTGAGATCTACCCCCGCGACCCGCCCGTGCCCGCCGTGCTGGCCATCGATGCATTGGCCGCATATACCGTCCTTCTTCTGGCCCGGTTTCTTTTTCATGTCCTCAACCAGGTTGATCGAGCAACCGCAATACTGCTCCTGGGCGCACTCGTCGCACCCACCTTGGCCAACGCAACAGTTGAACCGTTTCTCGCCGACCATGATCTTCTTGGATTCGACCATGAGCAACTTGTACTTCTTGAGGTGAGCGTTTTCTTTATCCTGCTGAACTCCTTCGATGCCTTGCTTGGCGGCAGGGAGAATGAGGATATCCGCCGGGCTATTGATGCCCATGGCTTTGAGGTCAAAGGAACCTCTTCCGTTTGCCCAACCGGCAAAGCACTCGCCGCAAGTTCCTTTCCCAGCGGCAAGATTGGCGGCACAGGCGCAAGAGCCGGTCTGGGCGGCGCACATGTTGCAACCCCCAGACGGTTTCTTGATACAACAACCGTACTTGCCCTCTTCGATGAGGCTAGTCTTGTATTTCGCAATCTCCTTCTGGGCCGCCATCAGCTTGGCAAAGGCTTTGCTGGGGAATTTGAACCTGGTGATCGGATGGCTTGTCGCAAAAGCGAACAATCCCAGCATTGTCAGTAACGTTAAAAACCTCCTCATGGCTTCACCTCGATCGTGAACGGAATCGTATGGATCTTCCCTTGCCGCTGGAACTGGGCGAAGATCCGGTAGATGCCGGGCTTGGGGAACCTTCCGCTGAACCTCATCTCACCTTGCTTGACAAGTCGCGCGTTCTCCTCGCCGTGGGCGGGGTGGCTGTGGACTACCGTATGGCCATCCTGGCTAAAGATCATGAGGTGTCCGGCCGCTCCCAACCAGGGAACCGTGTCCCCAACTGGCTTTCCGGTGCTGTCTGTGATCTTGAGAACTAGGGTCGTCATCTTGGCAACGGGATAGTCTCCTCCGAAACTCGAAATCGAGCCCTGTATGCCTCGATCTTGACCTGAGGTGCCGATCTTCCAGCTGGTCGTCCAACTGGGCTTAGGGCCATCCACTTTGATCGACGCGATCAGGATTTGAGATCCTTTGCCTGCGGGCGCGACATCGCTGTAGAGGAAATACTCGCCGCTTGCGGGGAAGGTGATCGGTACGGTCCAGGTGCCATCGGGAGCCATCTTTGGATGTTCATGGAGGAACCACTGGAAGTCCTTGCTAGCCAAGAGAAGGTGAAAATACATCTCGTGTGCCATGTCGAACGCCTTTACCGTCAACTTGGATTTCACGTCCTGAATCCTCAGCTTGAGGTTGAAGGGCTGTCCAGCCTTCGCTCCCTTGCCATCCACGATTTGCAGGACGTACGGCTTGGGTTTGCCCTTCGCGGGCTTCTCATCCTTGACATCGACCGTGAACGCGACCTTAAAAGTCGGTTCATTGGGAGAGGTCAGGGCGAGCTCGATTTTGTAATCTCCGCCGTGCGGAAAGAAGGATTCGATGCCATAGTCGCCGGGCACACCCTCGGCGTGAACCTTCGGTTTAGCCTCTGGCATCCCCTCCATGCTAGGCATGGTGATGACGGCTTCGACCTTCACGTTCGGAACCCCGGCCATGCCGAGAATCTCGTCGTTCTTAGTCGAGTCCATGACACGGAACTCGATGTCGATCTCCTCACCCGCGAATAGACCTTCCTCGGGGATACGGAGTTCGACGACATATTTGCCCGCCTTGGCGGTCGGGTTTTGGGCGTTAGCGGGCGCGGCAAGAGCGCTCGACGCCAACGCGAATAGCATTAGCCTGTACAGCATCAGAATGGTAGGAGTTGAGCTGGGATCGCCGAATGTTCGGCCAGGAGGATCGCTCCTGGTTGGGCAAACCTACAAGCCTTGGCCGAATAAACTCGGCGATCTCAGCTGGATTACTAACTTAGCCCTTGACCGCCACGGCCTTAGAGTCAACTACCTTGTCCGCGATCTTCGCGGCGTATTCAGCGGTCTTCTCTTTCATTTTGCCGAGGCATCCGGCGCAACAAATGTAGTACCGGGTATCGCCGTGATCTACGTAGGCACCAGCTTCCTTGTAGCTCGCCAAGGCGTGGTTCATAACCGCGCACCAGAGGGCCTCTTTCTTGGGTTGAACGGTGTACTTCTTGGGCTCGGCGTCAAAAGCCTTTTTGGCATCGGCAGTCGCGAAGTAGTAGCGCAGACCGCCAAAGTCCGAAGTGCCTTTGGCATTTTTGGCTTCCAGCTTGACGCCCGTAGTTGGATCGTACATAAAGACTCCCACCGTGAGTTTCTTCTCAGCGGACTGCTTGAGGAATTTATCAGGCGTCGCTTTGAAGCCGGCGTCACAGCCGCCACAACACATGGTGTATCGAGCGCCATTGAAGTCGATCGAGCCAGAGCCTTTTCCGTGAATAGCGGAACCCATGACTGGACATGAAATTGCGGCAGATTGGCCGATGACGAGGGTAGCTAAAGTTGCGATTAACATTGATTTCTCCGAAAAGGTATTCCCGTGGAGCCCAATCGGGCTCAGAGTGGCAGAAAGGGGAAACTACGCCATCGGAGGAGCGCGAGGAGAGTCTTGGGAAAGCGTGATGCCTGGCGGCCCATGGACCTCAGGCCAGCGAATCTGCTCAACCGCGAAGATTGGCTCAAGCAATTCAAGCCGAACGACAGGCGATGATAAGATCGCGAAGTCGATTCGAAAATCAACTGCCTTGGCAACGCCGAAATCGACGGCATTCTTCGTCAGTGTGTCGATGCAACAGCACTTATTTTTCTGCTCGACGGGTTTTGGAGCTTCCGCTTTGGGTTTGCAACACCCATGATCTGGCGACATAGACTCAGTAGCCACGACGGGCTTCACCGGCTCCATGGGAAGACCCAGCAAACAGGGCATCGAACCGGCGGAAGCCACCACCGAGAATGCCAGCAAGACCGTTGCTAGACCTATTCTAAATGGGTTGGACTCCA
>JACMJO010000252.1 GCA_014380605.1 Fimbriimonadaceae bacterium
GCGAGAGACACTCGCCCATGTATCTTCCAAAGCCTTTCTTCACCGCCGTGGTCCGAATGTGATGGATTCGATCTACTGCTTCGGCACATCCGGCCTCGTCGCTTGAGATGAACACAAGCGGAACTCCGTAGCGGCCCGCAACTCCGGCACTCAGCGCGATCTCCCCGCTTGGAATGCCATTGATCTTGAGCCTATGAACGCCACCGGTAATCGTGTGCTCCATGATTCCCGCCGTGGTGCCCGCCATGGCGTGATATCCCACCAGCAACGCGGCATCGAAGGTCTCGTCTATCCCCATCATCATTCCGTCGATTCCGGAGCCATGGCCGCTGACGAGGCGGACTCCCGGTTCCAACTCGTCGATCAGCAGGTTCTTAGAGTTACCGTGGCTGTCTTTGATGACGATCTCAGTTGCACCTGCCGCTTTTGCCCCTCGGATCGCGGCATTGACGTCATGCGTCATCATTCTGCGAGCAAAGGGAAAGTCGTAATGTTGGCCATCCGGCCTTCCGCATTGCGACCATGAGACCAGACCCGTGATACCTTCGATGTCGGCAGATATGTAAACCTTCACGCTCTAAGTTTGCCCGATCCCTCGCCTTGCTTACTTTGCTTCAGTACGACACCAGACCTAGACCACCCCTAATCAAGGCCGTATCGCGGGTAGCCTAACCTTCTGTGCTAACCGTTGCCTTCCGCCGATTGGAGCTACAAAAACTCTATCCCCTCGCGATCAGTCGAGGCGTAATGTCTTCATCGGAGAATCTGTTCGTCGAAGTTAGCGATGGCACGCATACAGGCATCGGCGAGTTGTCGCCCGCCACTGGCAGTCTGTGGACGGCAGAGCGCGGCGAAGAGAAACTGAACGCATTTGTCTCGGGGCGACACGATCATCTGGAGCTCTACCATCCGTCCCGGCCAGATTCCGCCGTGGACTTTCTTAAGCAGATCAGCACGGCGTTTACCAAACCACGAGAGTCTGAATTGACGCAAGGATTGCTGATCTCCGATATTTGGCGGGCTCTGAAAGAATGGGAGGTCGATCCCCCGGCGATGGCGGCATTGGACGTCGCGCTTTGGGACTTGCATGCTAAGAGGGCACAAATGCCGCTCTACCAACTGTTGGGCCTATCCAAGCGGCAAGCACCCACAAGCATCACCATCGGCCTTAATCCACCCGAGGTAACGAAGGAACGGGTTCCCGATATTCTCCGCCGTACCGGCGCGAAGTACTTAAAAGTAAAGTTAGGATCGCCGGAAGGCAGAGAGCACGACAAAGCCCACTTTCTAGCCGCCGCCGAAGCGGCCAAGCCTTTTAACGCAAAACTCCGTGTCGATGCGAATGGCGGATGGACTGTGGATGAGGCCAAGATGATGATGCCCTGGCTGGCCGAGCGGGACGTAGGCTACGTAGAGCAACCGCTGGTTGAAGGCGCCGAAGAAGACCTCAAGAGGATTTACGAAGGGCGGCCGTTGCCGATCTTTGTCGACGAGAGTTGCCAATTTAGCAATGACATTCCAAAGTGGGCACATTCTGTGGATGGCATAAACCTGAAGCTCATGAAGTGTGGAGGCATTACCGAAGCGATTCGTATTAATGCCACCGCGAAGGCGTTTGGATTGAAGACGATGATCGGCTGCATGAGTGAATCTTCTATCGCAATCGCCGCTGGCGCCGCGATCGGTTCCCTGTTTGACCACATAGATTTGGATTCGCACTTGAACCTGAACCCCGACGTTGCGGAAGGCGCACCCATCGTCGATGGTGTAATAACCCCAACTGATAATCCAGGCCACGGAGCGAGGTTGATCCATGCTTAAAAGGGACGAGCCGATTGCAATCTATATGGAGGCGGCCACCCAGGCAAGCATTGGCAAGATGGGTTTTGGAATCTTGCGATACTCCCCAAACCCCATTGCCTGCGTTATAGATTCCGTTCAAGCGGGCAATGACGCCGCAGATGTCACCGGCATTCCACGCTCCGCGCCCATCGTCGCAACCGTGGGCGAAGCCATCAAACTTGGGGCAAAAGTTCTGGTCCTGGGAATTGCGCCTTCAGGCGGCGTTATCCCCGATAACTGGTACCCACTTATCGATGAAGCGGTCGGGGCTGGGCTTTCGGTGGTGAATGGGTTGCACGACCTCCTGGAACCGCGATATCCCTCTCTGATCAACGGACAATACATCTGGGATATTCGAGTTGAGCCAAAGGACATCGGGGTTGCAACTGGCGCGGCCGAAAAGCTTTCCTGTAAACGAGTCTTGATGATTGGCACCGATATGGCGATCGGCAAAATGACGGCGGGCCTGGAGATTTATCGAGTTCTTCGAGAGCACGGGGTTAAGACGGAGTTTGTGGCCACGGGCCAAATCGGGATTACGGTCACAGGCAGAGGTATCCCGCTGGATGCGATTCGAGTGGACTATGCGGCAGGCGCCACGGAGAAAGCCGTTTTGGATGCCGCCGAAGGCGGAACCCAGATTGTGATCGTGGAAGGGCAAGGCGCGTTGTGCCACCCAGGAAGCACCGCCAACTTGCCCCTATTGCGCGGATCGATGCCCACGCACCTGGTCCTGTGCCATCGCGCTGGCCACGATCACCTTGAGAAGTTGCCGGAAATACTCATCCCGAATCTTCGAGACTACATTCGACTCTACGAAGATCTTGCCTCCGCAAACGGTTCGTTTGGCCGACCTTCCACCATTGGAATCGCGCTTAACACCAGCCATTTGGACGACCATGACGCGATCTGTGCAATCGCCGCAATCGAGCGGGAAACTGGCCTGCCGACGGTTGACCCGGTGCGGTTTGGACCAGACCGACTCGTCAATGCCTTGATGCATTGAAGCGGATCCCGACTCTAGCTCCACAAGGCTGATACCGGGACTGCCCAGATCTTTCCGGCGAGTTGCTCCACCGCATCTCCGCAATAGAGAACGACGCCTAACTTGAGCTTGCCTTCCGTAAGATCGTCAAGGAAACGAAGACCTTTGATGTCGGCCGAGCTGATGGATTTGGCGGCCTTGACTTCGATCCCAACCACGTCCCCACCCCTGGCTTCAAGAATGAAATCAACCTCTAGTTGCTTCACCGTTCGGAGGTGATGCACGATCGGCCTACGATCCGCGAATCTGGCGAGTTTCTTCAACTCCATCGCCACGAAACTCTCCAGAACGGAGCCAAGCCTCTCTCGATCCCGGTTGAGCATGGATGGCGTGACATTGTCCAGTTGGCAAAGGAGCCCGGAATCGACCAGGAACGTCTTCGGCGATTTTGTCACTCGGGACCCACGGTTATTCGACCAAGTTGGAAAGTCGTGTACAAGAAAGATCGCTTCAAGAATCTCTAGGTAGCGGTGCAAGGTCGTGTTTGGGATACCCGTATCGCGTGAAAGGTTTGCCACGTTGAGGGTGGAGCCGGATCTGGCGGCCAACAGCCGGAGGATCTTGGGAATTTGGGCTAGTGCATCGATATTGGCGATATCGCGAATGTCGCGCTCGATGATCGAACGCAGGTAATCCTCAAACCAACGCTCTCTGCTTGCCGAGCTTTTACGCGTGTTTGCTTCGGGAAAACCACCCACCGTGATCCGTCGGAACAGGTCTTCGTCACTGACCGGAGCAGGCTTCACCGGGATTCTGCCGATGAACAAATCCTCAACCAGATTAGGAAGCCAACCTTCTGTTTCGCTTTGAGTGAATGGAAGCAGATCGACGATCGCCATCCTGCCAGCGAGGGAATCTGCGATCTTTGGCAGGGAAAGGACGTTAGCCGAACCCGTTAGGATGAATCGGCCCGGGGTCCGATCCTCATCGACAAGCAACTTCAAGGGAAGGAACAGGCTTGGAACCCGCTGAACCTCGTCCAATACCACCGGTCCGCTGAAATCGGTGAGAAACCGTAAGGGGTCGACAGTTGCTTGCTCCAGGTAGAGGGGATTGTCGAAGGTGATGTATCGCCTAGTTTCATCTGTGAATGATTTGGCGAGCGTGCTTTTGCCGCACTGTCGTGGCCCGTGAATCAGGACCACCGGCGTGTCGGTCAGCGCATCTTCGATTTCAGCCTTTGCAATCCGGTTGATCATGGCTTTCTCTGATGGGAATTATGCCACAAAATGGGATCAAAATTACCAAGTAGTGGGAATTATTTTCCCATTGAATGGGCAATTTAACCCAAAAATCGACCGCCTGATCTGCTATCAAGAGGTGAAAAGCCGTCGAGCCTACGCCTTCGTCTTTCGGGTGGCAATGTAGGTTGCCACGCACAGAGTTGTTGCGACGACCAGAAGTTGGACCCAGGGTTTGTGGATCAGGAAGACGGATATTCCTACAAAGAGGGCCATCGTTCCGATCGCGACAACCTTAGTGCGCATGGTAATGGCCTTGTGCTCGTCCCAATCCCGCAATGTTGGGCCGAAAATGGGGTGGTTCAAGAGCCAGCTCTCGAATCGCGGGGACGATCTCTTGAACGCCCAAACTGCGCAGATAAAGAAGATCGTCGATGGCATACCGGGAACGATCAATCCAACGTAGCCAAGCCCAACGAGCGTAAAGCCGAGCAGGAGAAACGGCAACCGCATCGTGTTGACCCGGGTTTCGTCAGCCTGCATCAAATTCCACCTACCGCCACAAGATACAGTATCGCCCCCGGAGTGGTCGGACCGATTGCCTAGAATGACGAACGCTTAGCGGCGTCATCTTTACTGGCGTTAAGCTGCCGCATCCTTGGCCACGTTCGTTCTGAGAAGCTCCTCACTGGCCAAGACCAAGAACCCATGGACGGAGTTAACGCACTTCGAACGTCTGAGCTTGATGAGCGTAGCGCTCACGGCTTCCCTATTTGCTCCAATAAGGTCCGCCAGCTCCTGATGCGTCAGACGAATGTTCACGAAACGCTTACCGGAAGTTGTAACTCCCGGGAATTCATCGGCCAATCGAAGGATCAGCCTGGAGAGCCGCTCTTGAACAGTTAGAAAGAGCACATCCTGCATGCGATTCATCACCAGCATACGGCTCCGATTAACCTCCTTATTGATTCTAAGCGAGAACTCAGGCCGCCCCTGAGCGAATCGATGAAGCACGTCGACCGGCACTCTGTAAAGCGTGCAGGGTGAAAGGGCCTCGGCGCTTTCCCCTCCGGTTTCGGTCCCAAACAGATCGGCTCCCCCGATCACGTCTCCTGGCTTGAGGATGGCAACGGTTAGTTGCTTTCCACTGGGCGAATGCATGATCAGGCGCACGTTCCCTTCCTTGATTACATAGGCATAGGGGTTTCCCGTGCCGGACGCGCAAATCTCTTCGCCGCGACCAAATTCCACCAACTGGGCAACCTTGGCGAGCTCGTCTAGATCCGATTCCGGGAGATTCTTAAAGAGATCGACGTTGCGGATATACCAAAGTCGGCTGCTGTCCACCGCCATATCAAGCCTCAGCATTTGCCGCGATGGCATCCTCGGCGGCTTCCCTCGCGGCTCGCTTCTTCTCACGCATAGCCTCGAAAACCACGATCGGCACGGTGGCCAGCACAATGCCAAGAATGACGAATTCTAAATTGTTTCGAACCCACGCGACTTGGCCTAAGAAGTGGCCGGCAATCAAGAGCGTCCACACCCAGAAAGCGCCGCCAAGAACGCTGATCAACACAAATTTTGGATAGTGCATCTTGCCCATGCCCGCAACAAACGGGGCGAACGTACGAACTATGGCGACCCACCTGGCCATGATCAGAGTCTTTGACCCGTGGCGGGCGAAGAACTTCTCGGTTTTCTCCAAGTTACTTCTCTTGAATATCTTAGAGTTCTCCCTGCTGAAAAGCTTCGCCCCAAGCTTCCGGCCTATGAGATAGTTGAGGTTATCTCCGGCCACCGCCGCGGCGTTCAGGCATAGTCCTAGAACCACTAAGTTAAGTCCGCCTTCCTTGGTCGTAAATATCCCAGCGGCGAATAGAAGCGAATCCCCAGGCAAGAACGGCATCACGACCAGTCCCGTCTCGGCAAATATGATCCCTGAAAGGATTGCATAGACCCAGGAGCCATGCTCCAAGATCATGCTTTGAAGGTGGTTATCAAAGTGCAGTATAAAGTCGATGAGATTCTGCCTCGCCTAGAGAAAGTCTAAACACTATATCCCCTCTTACTTGCATAGGTAGGACTCTGCTTCCGCGTGAAGGCTTCGGCGAACACGCCTGTTGCTCAATCCTCTCATATGCCAATCGAGGACGACGC
>JACMJO010000253.1 GCA_014380605.1 Fimbriimonadaceae bacterium
GCCGTGGTCGTGTGTGTACCCCGGCCATAGCCGGCACTCACCTCGCCTTCCTTTATTTCCAAATCAGGGCGCAAAGCGTTAAGCAGCGACGACTTCCCTACTCCGCTGTGGCCGACAAACACCACTCGCTTCCCCGCAATGTGCGACCGAAGCGTGTCGAGTCCACGGCCCAAGGCCGCCGAGACTTGCACGCTTGGGATCCCCATTGCGCGATACGGCTCCAACTGGTCGAGCTGCTTCACGACGTCCATCTCCGAGATCAGGTCGAGCTTGTTCACGACGATGAGTGGGTTCGCTCCGCCCTTGTTGATCGCGAACAGGTATCGGTCGATCAGCCTTGGGTGCAACGGGGGCGTTCCTACAGACACCACCACCGCTACCAAGTCGATGTTAGCCGCCACGGGCCGCGCGTTCTCCGGGTTGCGATCATCCGGACGAGCCAACTGGGTTCGTCTTGGAAGGATCCTCGATATTCTATTTTTCACGAGGTCGATTTCAACCTCGTCGCCGACGACAGGCCTGGTTTCTTGGCTCATACGCATCGGCTTCACCTCCATATTTTTCAGCACGTGACAAAGGGTCGCTTCCACCCGGACGACGGTGCCGACTTCTCCTAGAGGCTCATTGCACACGAGCTTGTAAAGGAAGTCCTCCACCGCGGGAACGGGCTTCTTAGAATTTCGTTGGGCGACCTGTCTCAGCTCCGAGGCTTGTCGCAAATGGTCTTTTCGTTGGCGGTCCGTCATCTGGCCCAGACGGTCCTTGAGGGCCTTTTTTTGATCTGTATTCAACGCTGGTAACTGAATCCTTTAGGGACGGGCAGGCGCAAAAAGGCCTGAGTCGGGAGAAAGGAATCACCGCTCTTCGCTTGAGCGGTCAGCCAGCGGAATTAAGCTAGCAGGCCCAGGCGAAGAGGGTGATGGCAGCGGCGGCTTGTGTATGTGTGATTACCATGTAATTAACTCCTCTTCGTGGTTTGTTGTCGCCCTTGCGAGCGCAATGCAAGATGATAGCACAACGGTCTGGCTACTTTGTCAAGACCATCCAGGATTTTCTAAGATTTCGATGTTGGATGAGGAGCCACTTCCCATTGCGGGAGCTTCCCACCAGGCGATAGGGGCCGACGAACTTTGCTTCCTTGTAAGGCGGGGCCATTTCGTAGAGGCCCAACTTTGGATCTTCCCCTTCATCGCCGCGGCGATTGGTGATGGTCACGATCACCCGGCCCTTTGGAAGAAGCGCAGTTACCGACATCGATCCCGATGGCCTTGGCAACGTCTCACGGTTCTTGCTGTTGAAGTGCTGGAACATCAGCGAAGCGGGGAATCCGGATTCGGAAAAAGTGAAGCAGAGGAGGCCGTCGATCGAGGAGTCGTATCGAAACGGCGAGATGCCGGGAACAGATTCAATCTTGCCCGTTTCCTTGCTATTCAAGAGGCGGTGCTCAATCAAATTATAGCTGTCTCCGTCTTTCTTTGCCATCCAACCGACCAGCGCGTCGGAGCTTAGGTCCGCAATCGCTTGACCGGCATAGACTCCTTCCCTTGGGCGAAAGAGCCACCGGTTGTAACTCGGTTGGTCATAGGCGAGAGACACTTGGGAGATCGCGGCAAGTTTGTCGGTGTCGTGAACGACGGTGACCTCTTTCTCATTCTCAGCGCGGATTACGGAGCCGACCACAACCTCTTTGAACAGATGCTTCTTGGTGTCAATCTTGCCGGATTGCAGGCTCATCCAGCCCCTTTGGGGATCAGTGACCGGGGCGCTCTCGGGTTCCCATTCGCGAAGGAAAAGTGGGTTATCTGGCCGATATCCGAACGTGTAGCCCAGCTTGATAATCCCTTTGTTGGCATCGAAGGCGGTCGAGCCATCGTCTGCCACCATGCAACCCGTAAGGTTCCTGGTATGGGGCCGAGGGAGTTGGCTCACTTCGTCGTCGTTCACCACGATGGCTTTCTCGATCTCAAGCTTGAGGTCGGGCGGACTTTGGGTGATCAGAGCGGTGATGGCGATGAGCGCGTTCATCAAGTTCTAAGACGCGGGACGTCCAAAGATCGTAACAAATGCACAAGACGGAGGTATTCGTGCTCATGTCGTCTCCTCGATAAACCGGGCCAAATTGGCTGCTCAGTTTTCGCATCGATCTCTCGAGATTGGGGCCGCGAAGAGGGTCTCGCTTCCATTCATCGACAACCCTTCTGGCACCAGCTCGGCCGCCGACGGCCAGGACGAGTTCAAGGCTCGTGAAATCGTCCACATGGGGCAGTGTTCCGGCGATGACCCGGTCTTCGAGGGTTACTGGATTGCAGATGTCCTCGATCCAGTCGAGTCCTTCTGAAAAGAGCAGGTTTGCTATTTTAACGGTGGACCCATCGGATTCGATGTTCCAGATCGTCCTTGCACTTGGAGTCATGAACTCACCGATGTTCACACTCGCTAGGAACGTGGACACCATTGCGCAGCTTCGGCTGAACTTGGCGCGTACTTCCCGCAAGGGCTCGAAGCTCATCATGATCTCGACGGAAACGGGGCTGTATTGGCCCGGAACTTGGTGGGGAGGACAGTGGAAGATGATCTCGTCTAGCCAGGCGCCGCGCTGCCTTTTCAGCAGTGGCTGGCCACCGTTGGCAAACATGTGAAAGTCCTCGCTGTGGAGCTTTCCGCAGGCAAAGTAAGCCGCTCGCATGAGGGATTCGCGGTGGGAGCATTTGGGCGAACCTGCAAGTTGGCGAATGAGCTTCGGGACTTGGGGCGCATAGTTCCAAGCTGCCTGCCATTCGGCTTCAGTGTTTGCCCGAATCAACTGGGGGACCGCATCCACGCTTCTATTATCCGTCCAATTGGGCGGGAAATGGTGGCGGAGTTACAGAGTTCGGAGAGGCGGCAGAAAGTCTTGGTTGCCAGATGATCCCGACAACATTTTGAGTTTCAATCCGCTCCGTGCCGACCGACGCGGCGCCGCCTGCAAGGCATTTGGCCGCTTCCTCGCTGATCGCAATTCCCCCAACCGGCGCAACCTTTTGCATATGGGCGGCAATGTCGATCACGTGGGCGAAGTTCAGCGAGGCGATGTCACCAGGTTTGGGGGCCACAACGTTGCCGCTGTGGATACCCGCCCTCAGGGCCATCGGAATTCCGGTCTGGTTGCCAAACGTGTTTAGCTCGATCATCCCGGCTTGCATGTTCTTGCCCGCGCCGAACGCCTGAGACGGGTTGTCGAAGGCACAAATCATTCCGTCGCCGGCGGTGGAGTGAATGCTTCCCCCATACTTGCGAACGATCCGATCCACAAATTGGTGGTACTCGTTAAAGGTGTACTCGATGCTCAGTGGGTCGGCAAGTTCCTTCATTTTGGTTGAGCCCACTATGTCGACGCTCAAGAATGTGACTGTTTGCTCTCCCGACTTCAGTCTTGTCTGAAGATCGACCAATTGACGCAGCAGATCCTGTCGCTCCTGTACCGGGTCTTTCAGGCCGAGCCGACGTCGGTTCTTGCCGACGATCATGTTCATAACCATGCTCCCCAACGTGCCGCCGAGGGTGATGGGAATGATCAGCGACGCATCTATCGATCCCTTTACGGCAAAGATCGCCTGAAACACGGTTGCGGCGATAAACCCAACGGCGGTGGTGAGAGCTCCGGTTATGGCCGCGGAGCGCGAGTCTTTTGCGACGGACACCAAGTACACAGCAAGAGTTGCGCACAGAATCTGGATGACGCCCAGGAATCCGGTAAGAGAATCGATGAGAACGTTGCTGAGCACGCTCGCCAGGGCAAACACAACTCCTAATGAGCCTCCGAAGACGTTTCGTCGGACATCGGGTTCGAGGCCGATGTACTCCGACCGCAACCGATGCGCCAACCCCTTCTTCTTATCTTCTGGGCGAAGCCTTACGGCGAGGCGGACGTATTCGACGGGAGCCCCGGTCGCTTCCGAGACGGCTAAAATGGCCGATTCGTCGAGTTCGCCGCCGTTAGCCGCGCGCAACCGCTCCGCGAGTTCCAGCATCTGCTGGACCCCATCGTCCGTTAGTTCC
>JACMJO010000254.1 GCA_014380605.1 Fimbriimonadaceae bacterium
ACAACCGGAATTACCCCGGCTTCCGAAGTGCTCTTCAAGATGCTCGGATCGACCCTGGTGATCCGCCCCACGCGGCCAAGCTCCGCCGAAATCGGAGCCGCCGTCAACAAGTGCGCATCCCTTCCCGACAACCCAACCGCCTTCCCGCCCGCCTTTGCGATCTCCGCAACAAGCGCCTTGTTCGCTCGCCCCGCGAGGGCCATTTCCACGACTTCCATCGTCGCCTCATCCGTGACCCGCAACCCATTCAACGTCTTCGTCTCGATCCCCAGCCTCTCTAGCCACTTGTCGATCTCCGGACCGCCGCCGTGGACGAGAATGGGACGGATGCCCACCAGTTGGAGCAAAAGAACGTTCCGAATCACTCCATTCAACAAGGAAGAATCGCGCATCGCCGCGCCGCCGTACTTCACCACGAATGTCTGGCCCCGAAAGGCCTGGATGTACGGCAAGGCCTGGTTCAAAACCTCGGCTTGGAGCTGAGCGTCGCCCATACCGACCTTTTACCCGTTCCGCGAACTAAGCCCTAACCTTCGGCGTTGAAGGGGGTGGCAGGTACACTCCCGCCCGGTTCGCATGCTCCCGATCCTCTTCAACATCGGCAACTTCCCTGTCCACAGCTTCGGCGTGGTCATGATCATAGCCTTCCTTGTCGGTCTGTTTATCGCCCGGAAGCGAGCCAAGAAGTTCGGCCTCGACCCCAACAAGCTTGCCGACATCTCCTTCTGGACCCTGATCGTAGGCATCCTCGGAGCTCGTATCGCCTTCATCCTGCAGGATCTCGGCTTTTATCTCAAGAACACCAAGGAGCTGTTTTCCCTCCAGTTCGCCGGGCTCACAAGCTTTGGTGGAGTCATCGCGGCAATTGCCTTCCTGGTGTTCTCTGCTCGACGACTCGGCTGGCCGGTCCGTCTCCTGCTCGATGTGATTGGCCCCGCTGGGCTTGTCATGCACGCTATTGGCCGAGTTGGCTGTCTGCTGAACGGCTGTTGCTACGGCGGCGTCTGTCCAACCAATGTGCCCTGGGGAATCCATGTCGACAAAATCCCGGTTCCCATGCATCCTGCCCAAATCTACGACGCGCTGATGAACCTCGCCGCGGTCCCTTTGATCCTTTGGGTTGAAAGGAAGGGGCAATCGCGAGGTCAGGTCTTTGCCTTGGTGTTGATCTTCCACGGGTTGTCCAGATTCATCTATGAGTTCTGGCGAGCAGGCACGAAAAAGCAAGTAGATGCCGGACTTGCTTCGAGCACCTATTGGGAGGGACTCCCAATTCCAATCACCCAAGCTCAAGCCATGGCCGCTGTATTGGTAATTGTTGGATTTGCCCTCTACATCGCCTGGCGACGACCCGCCCACGCCCAGCAGGAGTTGCTCGCCTCGTGAAGTTCAAAGCGCTCCTGAAGAGCTTCGTCGGCCAGAACGTTCTCGTGCTCGGCGATCTGATGCTGGACGAGTACATCGTTGGCAAAGCCACCCGGATCAGCCCCGAAGCGCCCGTCATGGTGGTCAAACAGCACCGAACGTTCTCCGTGCCGGGAGGCGCGGCGAATGTCGCCAAGAATGTGGTCGCCCTGGGTGGAAAAGCAACGGTAGTAGGAGTTGTCGGCGAGGATGCGGCCGGGATCGACCTGCAGGAAGCCCTCGGCGAGCATGGCTTCATCATCCCCGACCCCAATCGCCCAACAACCCGAAAGACCAGAATTCTCGCCGACACAGCCCACCAAGTCTTACGCATCGACCATGAATCGGAGGACCCGCTGGAGCCGGACATCGAGGATGCCGTTCTCGCCGCGATCTCGGATCGGATGGATACTGCCCAAGTCGTCCTGCTAAGCGACTACACGAAAGGCGTACTGACGCCCGGAGTCGTTGCCGGAGTCATTCAGATGGCCGCCAAGAAAGGCATTCCGGTCGTCGCCAACGCTAAACCCTCCAGCCTTCCCTTTTACTCCGGTGCCACTCTCGTCAGCCTGAACGCGAGGGAGGCCGCGGATGCGGTTGGCGTGAAAGACATTCTCCGGCACTCGAACGGATCGGGAATCTCCGACATGCCGAGAGAAACCGCGATCAAACTTCATCGAGACCACAGAATCGAACACATCCTCATCACCCTCGGCGAATACGGGATGTGCACCGAGAGCTTTTACGTCGGCCCGCAGAAGGT